>JBKEBV010000216.1:0-13477 GCA_047973315.1 Propioniciclava sp. | reverse complement strand
GTGAAGTGCTGCATGACACCGGGCAGGTCGCAGAAACGGACGTCGACAGTCTCGACCTCGTTCTCAGCCACGTACGCCAGCAGGTCGTCGGCGCCTTGGAACATCTTTCCTCCGATGAGTGATGGAACGGAACGTCGCCGAATCTAATGCCACCTCGTCACCGGCGGCTTACGCGCATGTTTCGGCGGTGTTACACGCACCCGGATGAGGCCCACCCGGCGCCCAGCCTCGGCCTGATCGATCATCGGATCCTTATATGCTCGATCGGTGACCACGACGGGCCCTTATCCGGGCGAGACCCTCGGGCTTCCGGAAGCGGGGGCAGGGTCGCTCGCACCCTGGAACGCCCGGTTCGGGGCGCTGATGCTCGACTGGGGTGCCAGTATGGCGATTGCAGTCGGGGCCTTCGGTGCCGGCGTGCTCACCGAGCAGGGCTGGAAGGCGTGGATGATCCTCGCGGTCTACGGTGCCCAGAAGGCGGTTCTGACCGGGCTGACCGGAAGCAGCTTCGGCCAACTGGTGACCGGTGTGGGCGTGGTGAGAACCGACGGGGCCCGGATCGGCTGGGGCGCGGCGGTGCTGCGTGCCGCGATGATCTGTCTGGTGCTCCCGGCCCTGGTCGTCGGTGCCGAACGGCGGGGTCTGGATGATCTCGTCCTCGGTACCGTGGTCGTCAGGCGACGGTGAGCGCAGGTCCACCACCGCGGCCGGGAACTGTCGAAACATCAGGGAACACCGCTCCCCGAGGAGGAACCGTGAGCAAGCGCAGTCTGATCGCCGCTGGGGCCATCGCCCTGACGCTCGGCCTGGCCCTGGGTGCCTGTACCCCTGACGCCCCGGAGAACCGTCCTGAGTCGACCGATGACGGCACCATCGTGACGCTCGCGCAGGAGGTCGGCTTCTCCAGCGCCAATATCCGCTCCCGTTCCGGCGGTTCCCCGGCCAACACCGGTATCGCCTATCTCACCCATGACACGTTCACCTACGTCGACGCCGACCTCGCCACGCAGCCCAACCCGGGCCTGGGGACGTACACGAAGGTCCAGAACAAGCCGCTCACCATCACCCAGACCATTGCCGAGTCCGCCGTGTGGTCCGACGGTGTCCCGGTGACGCCTGCCGATCTGGTGCTCTCCTACGGTGCGCAGAGCACGCTGTACAACACCGTCGACGAGGACGAGGTGACCCGCGAGGAGGCCACGGGTCAGTTGACCTGGGTCAACGAGGGAACCGATGTCTACTTCGACGCCGCCGACCCGGGCCTGGCCCTCGTCGGTGAGTTTCCCGCGGTTGAGGGTTCCTCGGTGACCTTCGTCTACGACGAGCCCTATGCGGACTGGGAGGAGGCACTGGTCAACCCCGATCTTCCCGCCCACGTCGTCGGCCGCCGTGCACTCGGGATCGAGGACCCCACTCAGGCGGCCGACGCCGTCCTGCGGGCCTTCGCCGACAACGACGGCGCCGCGCTGGCGAAGATCGCCAATGTCTGGAACTCCGACTTCACCATGACCACGATGCCCGAGGACCCGGGGCTCCTGCTCGCGACCGGTCCGTACCTGATCGACACGCTCAGCGAGACCTCGATCGAACTGGTGCGTAACCCGGCCTATGTCGGCGAGCACACCCCGACGGTCGACCGGGTGAGCGTCCGCGTCATTCCTGATCCCCAGGCTCGGTTGCAGGCGCTGCGCAGCGGCGAGGTTCTGGCCGCCCAGCCCCGGGCTACTGCCGAACTGCTGGCGGGAGCGGGCGATCTCGACCCCGTTGCGGTCCTTCCGGGCAGCGCCACCGTCTTCGAGCACCTCGACCTCGCGCAGAACAACGGCGGGCCCTTCGATGCCGCCACCTACGCCGGCGATGCGGCCAAGGCCCGGCTCGTGCGTGCGGCCTTCCTGCACACCGTTCCGCGCCAGCAGATCGTCGATGACCTGATCGCGCCCCTGAACGCGGACGCGTCGATCCGGGACAGCTACAACGTGGTTCCCGGTGCTGAGAACTATGCAGCCATGGTGAAGGCCAACGGCATGGAGGAGACCTACGGCGAGGGTGCCGACCTCGAGGCGGCCGCGGACCTGCTCGAGCGGGCCGGCGTGGCGACGCCGGTCACCGTCCGGATCCTGTTCGAGCCGGGCAACCCGATGCGCATGCAGGAGTTCCAACTCATCAAGGCGAGCGCAGAGGCTGAGGGCCTGTTCACGATTGAGAACGGTGCTCGCGAGGACTGGGACGACAAGCTCACCGACACCCTCATCTATGACGCGGCCCTCTTCGGTTGGCGCTCGACCCTGTCGGTGGTTGACGAGTCGGAGGCCGCCTTCCGGACCGGCGGACAGAACAACTACTACGGCTACTCCAATGCTGACGTCGACAAGCTCTTCGACCGGCTCGACGGGGAGCTCAACACCACCCGCCAGCAGCGGATCCTGCGCCGGATTGAGCAGAACCTCGTCGACGACGCCTTCGGGCTCACCCTCTACCAGCAGCCTGACCCGGTCCTGGTCAACGAACGGCTCGGCAACGTGAGCACCATGCCCCTGGCACCGGGCTATCTGTGGAACTTCTGGGAGTGGACCCTCAGCGAGTGAGCTCGGGCACGACGGGCAGGATGCGGACCGTGGATCGCGGGCAACCCCTGCCGGAGGCAGCGACCGCCGTGTGGCGCAGCTACCTGACGCGCGGTGATCAGCGATCCCCGGGGCTGGAGGGGCATCCGGGTCTGCCGCCGTTCGACGAAGTGGCCGGCGCCGGTGGCGTCCGAGAGGCCTGGCTTCCGATCATCGCCGCGCTGCAGCGGCTGACGGCCCCACGCCTGGGTGCACTGGTCCGGCGAGCCGACCGTCTGCTGGCCGACGACGGCGTCGTCTACAACCCGATCGGGTCCGCCGATCAGAGCGAGCCCGGATCTGTGGCCACGCCGGTGCCCTGGGTCCTGGACATCCTCCCGCTGGTGATCGGTGAGCGGGAGTGGCGCCGGGTGGAGGCCGGCCTGGAGCAACGTGCACGCCTGCTCGACGCCCTGGTCACCGATCTGTACCAGGAGCGGCGGGTGCTGGCGGAGGGGGTGTTGCCAGCGTCGCTGGTGATGGGCCATTCCGGCTATCTCCGGGCGGCCCACGGCATCACCGTCGGTGGCCCACGGCAGCTCATCTCTACCGCTGTGGACCTGGGGCGTGGCGCCGATGGGGAGTGGAGGGTCATTGCCGACCGGACGCAGGCCCCGTCAGGTTCGGCTTTCGCGATGGAGAACCGGCGGGTGATGTCCCGACTCCATCCAGGCGTGCCCGAGCACATCCACGTCGAGCGGTTACTCCCGTTCTTCGCGGCCTTCCGGGCGGCGGTGCAGGCGGCGGCGCCCGATACGGCGGTGGGGGTACCCCGCGGCGTGGTGCTGAGCCCCGGAGCCCACTCGGAAACAGCCTTCGACCAGGCCTACCTGGCCTCGCTGCTGGGATACCCGCTGGTGGAGGGGGCCGACCTGGTCATGCGCGACGGCCGGGTGTGGATGAGAGCGCTCGGAAAGCTCGAACCGGTCGATGTCGTGCTGCGGCGGGTTGACGCCGCCTACGCCGACCCGCTCTTCCTCCGCGCAGACTCACAGCTCGGTGTGCCCGGCTTGGTGGACGCCGCCCGTCGGGGCACCGTGAGTGTGGTGAACGGCCTGGGTGCCGGGGTGCTGGAGAATCCGGGTCTGATGGCTTTCCTGCCCGACGTGAGCCGCCGCCTGCTGGGTGAGGAGCTGCTGCTGGAGTCGGTCAGAACGTTCTGGTGCGGGGATGACCGGGCGCGCTCCCACGTGATGGCGCACCTGGCGACGATGGTGATCCGGCCGATCGATCGGACCCGCGCCCACAGTGTCTTCGGCGGTGATCTCAGTCGGGGGCAGCGGGACGAACTCCGGGCCCGGATCGGGGCGGAGCCCTGGGCCTGGGTCGGCCAGGACCTGCTCTCCCTCTCCCGGGCGCCGGTGTTCGCCGATACCGGGCTGACCTCGCGCCCGGTGACCTGGCGGACCTTTGCGGTGGCCGGCCAGGACGGCTACACCGTGATGCGCGGCGGGGTGGCCCGGGTGCCGGGCCCCACGCAGCCGTCGGCGCCGGGCCCCTTCCTGGGACGTCCACTGCAGACCTCCTCCAAGGATGTGTGGGTGCTGGCGGGACCGGAGGCCGCAGCTGAGGGCACCGGCTGGTTGGTCGACGGGCCGTCGGTGGCGACCGACGCCTACGCGGCGTTCTCGCCGCGGATGTTGGCCGATCTGTTCTGGATCGGTCGCTACAGCGCGCGGGTCGAGGATCTGGCGCGGCTGGTGCTGCAGGTGCGCGAGGCGGGCGGCGACCTCAGCATTCCACCGGTCGGCTGGCGCGCTCAGGCGGTCGCGGCGCTGCGGCAGGCCATCACCAGCGTCACCACTACCGACCCGGGTTTCCGGGCTTCGGGGGTCGATCCTCGCGACGAGTTCCGATCCCTGATGGTCGACGCAAGCCGTCCCGGCACGCTCGCCCAGGGGGTGGTCGCCCTCAAAGACGCGCTCCAGGGGGTGCGGGACCAGCTCTCCTCCGACGTCTGGCTCGTGCTCAGCGGAGTCGAGCGGGCTGTCGCCGACCTCGCCCGCAGCACCGGCGACCCCACCGGAGCCGATGTGGTCAGCGTTGCCGAGCAGTCCTTGGCTGGTCTGCTCGGTTTCTCCGGCATCGTGATGGACACGATGGTGCACGACGCGGGTTGGCATCTGCTCCGCGCCGGTCGTGCCGTCGAGAGGTCGCTGAACGTGGTCGCGCTGCTCCGGTCGACGGTGGGAATTCGCCGTCCGGGGCAGATTGACGCTCTGGTGATCGAGACCGTCCTTGCGGCCACGGAGAGCATCATCACCTACCGGCGGCGGTACCGTCGCCGCATCCACGCCGAGGGTGTTCTCGACCTGTTGCTCTTCGGGGTCGACAACCCGCGCTCGGTCGCCCATCAGGTGCAGGCCCTGGGCGAGCACCTCCCCGGGTTTGCGACCGAACCCGATCAGCGGGCGGGCCTGGACCGGGCGTTCGCGTCCGCGTCGGAGGCGATGGAGGCCCACGATGCGGTCGCCCTGGCACACCCGGGGACCGACGGTACTCGCGTAGCCCTCGACACCTACCTCAGCGAGCTCGACGGCCGGCTCCGTACGGTCGCTGATGTGATCGAGGAGACCTACCTGCGGGGACCGGGACTCCAGCGCCCGCTCACCGACGCCGCAGCCGTGGGAGCGGGCCGGTGAGTCAGGTCTATCGGATCGTCCACGAGACGACCTACCGCTACGACGCGGCCGTTGAGGACTCGTACGGGCTGGCCTACATCCGTCCCCGGGACCTGCCGGGTCAGCGCTGTCTGGCCCATGAGTTCAGTATCGAGCCTGACCCCTCCGACTCCTACCCGGTGAGCGACATCCAGGGGAACGGATCGGTGTACTTCCACGTGACCACCCCGCATGACCGCCTCCGGATCGCGGGCGTCAGCGTGGTTGAGGTCAGTGACGTCGTCCACGACGAGGTTGCCCTCGCGCAGCCGTGGGAGGGCCTGCGTCCGGCCGGTGCTACCGATGCGCGCGCTTGGGCGGCGGTCGAGTTCACCCTGGCCTCGCCGCTGATCGAGATCCACCAGGACGTGGTCGACTACGCCGCGCCCTCCTTCGTGGCCGGCAGGCCGGTCGGTGAGGTGGTGGACGACCTCAGCCATCGCATCCACGCCGACTTCAGCTACGACCCACAGGTGACGACCGTCACCTCGACTGTCCCCGACGTGCTGGCCCGCCGCGGTGGCGTGTGCCAGGACTTTGCCCACCTGCTGATCGCCTGCCTGCGGTCTCACGGGCTCGCTGGCCGCTACGTCAGCGGCTACCTCGCGACGGTTCCTCCCGCCGGGGGTGCCCGGCTGGTCGGCGCCGACGCCTCACATGCATGGGCCGCCTGCTGGCTCGGCGGCGAGCGGTGGCTGGCGGTCGATCCGACCAATGACAAGCGCTGCGATGATGCCCACGCCACGGTTGCCTGGGGACGTGACTACGGCGATGTCCCGCCGGTGCGTGGCGTCATCTTCACCGATGCCACCGGGTCGAGTCTGGAGGTCTCGGTTGATATGCGTCCGTTCACTGAGGTGGCGGACCTGCCCACCTCGGGCTGACCAGAGCCGACGACCGCCTTACCCGTGCCCGCCGAGGTTTCCCGACAGCCGGCCGTGGAAGGCCGTCGTGGTCCAGTTCATGCCGCGGAGTTCGACGCTGGTTCCCCGGGCGCCGTACCTGGTGACGATGGCATCCAGCGCTGCCACCGTCAAGGCGTCCCAGATGTGGGATCGGGAGAAGTCGATGACGACACGGTCCGGGTCGGCGGAGTACCCGAACAGGGTGGTGAGGTCGTTGCTGGAGGCGAAGAAGAGCTCCCCGTCGACGTCATAGGTGGCGACACCGTCGGCGATAGTTCGGATGACTGACACCAGGTGAGCGACGCGCCGCACGAACAACACCGAGGCGACGAAGACGCCGATGACCACTCCTACGGCGAGATTGTGGGTGGCCAGAACCGCGGCGACGGTCACCACCATCACCGTGGTCTCGCTGCGTGGCATGCGCTTCAGGGTGGCGGGAGTGACGCTGTGCCAGTCGAAGGTGGCGACCGAGACCATCAGCATCACCATCACCATCACCGCCACCAACGCCGCCATCGGGATCAGTCCGACCAGGTCGCCGAGCGCGACCACCAGGATGAGCAGGAAGACCCGGCGAGGAAGGTCGAGATCCGGGTCCGGGCACCGGAGACCTTCACGTTGATCATCGTCTGTCCGATCATCGCGCAGCCACCCATGCCGCCGAAGATCCCGGAGGCGACGTCGGCAACGCCCTGCCCCCAGGCCTCGCGGGTCTTGCGGGAGTGAGTGTCGGTGACATCGTCGACGAGTTTGGCCGTCATCAGGGATTCCATCAGGCCGACCAGGGCCATCCCGAGGGCGTAGGGGCCGATGATCTGCAGGGTGTCCCAGGTGAGCGGGAAGTCGGGGATGACGAGGCCGGGTAGCGCGTCGGGAAGATCACCCTGGTGCTCGACCTTCGGGACCGCGATGCCGGCGACCACCACGATCGTGGTCACGATGACGATGGCGGCCAGGGGGCGGGGACGACGGTGGTGAGGCGGGGGAGGAGCGCCATGATCGCGATCCCCAGGGCGACGAGAAGGTAGACCAGCCAGGGGACCCCGACCAACTGGGGCAATTGGGCGGAGAAGATCAGGATGGCGAGAGCATTGACGAATCCGACCATCACGCTGCGGGGGATGAAGCGCATCAGCTTGGCGACCCCGGCCAGGGCGAGCAGGATCTGGAGCACACCGGCGAGGATGACCGTCGCGAGAAAGTACTCGATGCCGTGCTCGCGGGCCACCGGGGCGATCACCAGCGCGACGGCGCCGGTCGCGGCGGTGATCATCGCTGGCCGGCCGCCCACGACCGCGATCGTCACTGCCATCACGAAGGACGAGTAGAGGCCGAGTTTGGGATCGACACCGGCGATGATGGAGAAGGAGATCGCCTCCGGGATCAGCGCGAGGGCCACGACCAGGCCCGCGAGGACCTCCTTCACCAGCAACCGAGGGTCGGTCAACGCTTCTCGCACGGACGGGCGCGGACGGTATCGGGCAGAGTCATCGTGGGCAGCGGTCATCCGCGGCACCTTCCATGGTGGACGTCGTTGTAGGTGGGGCGGAGCACGCAGTCCGGCGCGAGGGGTCCGGACCCGGTCGGGGACCCTAAGCGTGCTTCTTACCCGCCGGCTGTCGGGAGGCTGGAGGTGAGACATGTCGGTCCACCGGTGTGCTGGGCGGCCTGGGCTCGGTGCTACGGCAGGCCGATCCGGTGCGACGATCCCGGCGCGGTGGTCCCCATCGTTTCCGGTGACCAGGGCTCACTCGAGGGCCGCTGAGACCTCCAGCCAGCGCTCCTCAACCTCGACGACCTCGAGGGTGAACCGGTCGAGGTCGTCGGTATGACGCTGCAGCCCGGGGTAGTCGCTCGGGTCATGGGCGGCGAGACGTTCGTGCACCGCCGCGATGCTGCTCGTCAACCGATCGAGCCGGCGCTCCAGTGCCGCCCGTTCCTTGCTCAGCGCCCGGCGCTCAGCACTACTGAGACCCGTGTCGGACGCCACTCCCGGCCCGGGTGAGGCAGGCAGCGGTAGCCGTGGTGGTTGGCGCTGGTCGGCTGCCAGTCTGAGGTACTCCTCGACGCCGCCGGGGACGTGGCGAAGGTGGCCGTCGAGGACGGCGTACTGGACATCGGTGACGCGCTCGATGAGATAACGGTCGTGGGAGACGACGATCAGTGTGGCGGGCCACGAGTCGAGCAGGTCCTCCAGCGCCGCGAGCATGTCGGCGTCGACGTCATTGGTCGGTTCGTCGAGCACGATGACATTGGGTTCGTCGAGGAGCAGCATCAACAATTGGAGCCGACGCTTCTGCCCGCCGGAGAGGTCGGCGACGCGCGCCGACAGGTGCTCCCGATCGAAGCCGAGGCGCTCCAGCAGCTGGGCCGGAGTCAGGTCGCGGCCCTCGATGGTGAAGGTGGTGCGCGTCCGGGCGAGCACCTCGCGCACCCGGTCATCGGCGATCGCGTCGAGCTGGCTGAACTGCTGGTCGAGCAGCCCGATCCGGACCGTCCTGCCGCGCTTGAGGCGCCCCGAGGTGGGTGCGAGTGTGCCGCTGATCAGGGCCAGCAGGGTCGACTTGCCGGCGCCGTTCGCTCCGAGAATGCCGGCACGCTCGCCGGGCCCGATCCGCCAGGTGACGTCGGTGAGCACGGTGCGGTCGCCGTAGCCGGCCGACACGTTCTCCAGGTCGATGACGTCCTTACCCAGCCGAGACACGGCCAGGCGCTGCAATTCGATCGGATTGCGGATCGGGGGTAGGTCGGCGATCAGCTGATTGGCCGCATCGATGCGGAACTTCGGTTTGGAGGTGCGTGCCGGCGGGCCGCGTCGCAGCCAGGCGAGCTCCTTGCGCAGCAGGTTCTGCCGCTTGGCCTCCGTTGCCGCCGCGATCCGATCGCGTTCCACCCGCTGCAGCACGTAGGCTGCGTACCCGCCTTCGAATGGCTCGACGATGCCGTCGTGGACCTCCCAGGTCTCGGTGCACACCTCGTCGAGGAACCATCGGTCATGGGTCACGACCAGGAGCCCTCCTGCGGAGCGCGTCCAGCGTCTTTTCAGATGGTCGGCGAGCCAGGCGATGCCCTCGAGGTCGAGGTGGTTGGTGGGTTCGTCCAGGGCGATGATGTCCCAGTCCTCCACGAGCAGGGAGGCCAGGGCGACGCGTCGGCGCTGTCCACCGCTCAGTTCGGCGAGCGTCCGGGAGAAGTCGAGGTCGGGAATCAGCCCGGCGATGATGTCACGGATCGCCGGGTCACCCGCCCACTCGTGTTCGGCGCGGTCGCCGACGATGCTGGCTCCCACCGTGCGGGAGAGGTCGCGTTCGTCGGCCTGCTGGAGATGACCGAACCTGAGGCCGGAGCGGCGGGTCACTTGTCCTGACTGGGGTGTCAGGGTCCCACCCAGCAGGCGCAGCAGCGTCGATTTGCCGTCGCCGTTGCGACCGACGATGCCGATGCGGTCGCCCTCCTCCAGCCCCAGGCTGAGGTCGTCGAACACAACCGTGGTCGGGTACTCGAGGTGCAGGCGTTCCGCGCCGAGGAGATGGACCGCCGCCATCAGTCCCGGCCCCGGGTGTCCGGTGTGCTCAAGGCGAGAGCTTCACCGCCCGCGCAGGGCGCGGTTGACGCCCTTGGGGGAGGGCATCGGGCCCTTGGGCACGGGCATTCCCCGCTTCGTGCTGAGTGCCTTGAGGCGGGTCTGGATCTCGGTGATCTGGTAGGGGGCCAGCACCTTCGGCAGTTTCTGGATGTGCTTCTGCACCTGGTCGAGCGCAACCTGGTTCTTCTTGTCGCCGATCACGATCTCGGTGATGGGGGTGCCGTAGGACACCTGGCCGTGGCGCTGAGTCTCGGTGGTGAGCAACTTCCTGACCCGTCCCGCCTGGCCCTCGCCGATGAGGACGATGCCTCCGGGGCCGACGACGCGGTGGACGAGATCGAGTTCCCGGGTGGCGTTGATCGCCATGTCGTAGGAATACTTCTTCTTGTTCAGGTTCTGCAGGGCGACCTCCGCCGAGCCCGGTTGGCCCGCGTAGCGGGTGAACATCGCCGAGCGGGCCTTGCGCGTCAACATCCACATGGCGGCGAGCAGGGCGGTCAGGATGGCCAGCGGCACCCAGGCCCACCAGGCGAGGTTGGTGATGATGCCGACAGCGGCGATGGCGGCGATGGCGATGAGCGCAGCCCCGATCATCCACCAGGTCACCGACGGGTCGATCTCGCGGGTGCGCTTGAACGCCTCGGTCATCTGGCGCATCCGGCCCCAGTCGTTGGGGTCGCTGCTGTTCTTCTTGCGTAGCTTCTCGGCCTTCATCTCGGCCTTCTGCTTGCGGGCGAGTTCCTTCGCCTTCTCGCTAGCCATGCTCCACCATCCCTGCTCGGACTCGGCCCATCAGTCTAGACCGTACCGGGCCACTGTCGTCCTGTCGGCCGCCTCCCGGGCGGGGTGGTCCCCCCGACACTCGTCAGGTATCCCGGCCGATGCCCGGCCGGGATGCGGTGCTCCGTGCGAGGTGCTGCAGGTGCTCCTCGGGGTGCGCGACCGATCCGACGTAGTGTCCGAAGAGTTCGAAGGAGATCGCCCCGAGCAAAAGGGTCCAGGCCTCGACGACGCCCATGATCGCCGCGTCGGGGGCCTCAGGTGCGGCAGTGTCCGATATCGCCGCAACGGCGCTCGCCGTCGCCGATGCCGGTGCCTGGGGGCGGCCGTGGATCGTCCCCACCGAACCCCCGCGAAGCCTCAACGCCTTCGCCCGGGACCTCGCCACCGCGGCCGCTGCACCAGCTCCCCGCGTGCGTCAGCTACCGCACCTCCTGGTGCAGGCGGGCGGGTTGGCCAGCCCGATGATGCGGGCACTGGGGAAGGTTCGCTACCAGCACACCGCGCCCTTCGTCAGTGACGGCCGGGCGACAACCGCGGCGCTCGGCGTGACGGCGACCCCTTGGGCTGAGCTGGTCGGCGGGATCGTCGATGCCGAGCCACTCACCCGACGCTAACCGGGGCGGCGGAGCGGCAGTCGGATGCCGGGCGTACGGTGGGCGGTGATACTGGACCTCACCCTGAGCGTGGTGGGCCCCTCGCCCCCCGATCGTCTCGTTCGCGGATTCTCCGACACCGCTCCTGATCGTTTCCGCCCTACCCGTGAGAACCGGAGCCTCGGTCCAGCCTCTGGCGGGCATCGAGGCGCGCCAGGGCGACGAGCCGCCGGCCCGGCGGTGGCAGGTCGGCACCTTTCGGCCAGAGGGCGCGCAGGGGCCGGGTGATCTCGAGCTCGGGCACGATGACAGCCTGGAGTTCGCCGGAGGCGACGGCGTCGGCCACTGCGAGTTCACTGAGGACCGCCGGACCTGCCCCCGAGGCGACAGCCACGCGCACCGCGACGTTACTGGCGAGTTCCAGGGCCGGAGGTGCGAGGTTGAGTCCGCTGAGGGCACGTTCGAGACTGACGCGGGTGCCGGAGCCCGCCTCGCGTACCACGAGCGGTGTCGCCGCGACGTCGGCCACCCCCACCGGCCGGGTCCGCCGGACCCAGGGGTGCTGCGGTGCCGTCACGACGACGAGGCGATCATGGGCGACGACCGGCGCGTGCACCGGGACTGTCACCGTCTCGGGCACCTCAGGGCTCTCGACGAAGCCGAGCACGCCACCCTCGCTGACGAGGGCTCCCACCTCGGCCGAGTTGGTGACGGTGAGAGCGATGTCGATCCTCGGGTACTCGGCGCGCAGACCCGCCAGCCACCGCGGCAGGAGTTCCTCGGCGATGGTCTGGCTGGCGGCGATGGTCAGCGCTCCGGCCCGTCGTAGCCGCAGTGATGCCGCTGCGGCGACCAGGTGCTCGTTCGCCTCCAGAACCTCGTTCGCCCAGGCGACAACCAGGGAGCCTTCAGCGGTGAGGGTCGATCCCCGGGCCGAGCGATGAACGAGGGGGACGCCCAGATCGTGCTCGAGCCGACGGATCGCCCGGCTCGCCTGGGGCTGGGGCCAGCCGAGGGAGCGGGCGGCGGCTCCGATTCCCCCATGCCGGGCGACGGCCGTCAGTGCAGCCAGATCGGTGGTGAGTGGATAGCGATCCATGCCGGACATGGCATAACACTAGCGATATGGATCGGTGCCCCGAATGACGGCTACTGCGCGATCACCCTGCGCCGTAGCGTGGTGATGTGCCCACCATTCTGCCCCGACCCACCTCCTGCTGGACGCGGATCCTGGCCGTGCTGCCCGGCGCGGCGCTCGCCCTGGCGGCTGCCGCCGCGGCGGCCGGCATCCATGTCATCGCTCCGGCGCTGAGCGCTTCGCTGGTCGCCATTGTGTTCGGGATACTGGCCACGAATCTCACCAGTCGACGGGGTGGGGTGCCGCCACGGTTCTCGCCCGGGCTTGACTACGCCGGGCGGACACTGCTGCGCCTCGGAGTCGTGTTGCTGGGTCTCCAACTCCTCCTCAGTGACATTCTCGCGCTCGGCTGGCGGACCTTGGCGGGCCTGGTGTTGGTTGTCGGCGGGACGTTCCTGGGCACGGTCGCCCTCGGTCGTCGATGGCGGATCGACACCGATCAGACGCTGCTGATCGCTGGCGGATTCTCCATCTGCGGGGCCGCCGCGGTGGGCGGTGTTGAGAGCGTGCTCCGACGTGGGTCAAGGGAGAAAGCAGCCGCGGCCGTCGCCCTCGTGGTGGCTTTCGGGACGCTGATGATCGTGCTGATGCCTCTCCTCGTCGCCCTCGTAGGGCTCGATCCGACCGCGGCCGGTACCTGGATCGGCGCGTCGGTGCACGAGGTGGCCCAAGTGGTCGCCGCCGGGAGCATGGTCTCCCCGGATGCGCTGCGGGTCGCGGTTGTGGTCAAGCTTGCGCGGGTTCTCCTCCTCACCCCCGTCCTCGCCCTGCTGGCGCTGCGGGAGCGCAGGCAGGACCGGTCACTGGAGGGTCAACGACCACCTCTGGTTCCTGGCTTCGTCGTCGCTTTCGCCGCGATGGTCGCGCTGCGAAGCCTGGTGACCTTGCCCGCACCCGTCCTGGAGGTCGCCTCGCAGCTCCAGGCGTGGGCCCTCACCGCGGCCATGTTCGCCCTCGGCACCAACGTCCACGTCGCTCACCTCAGAAGTCTGGGCCTGCGCCCGGTCGCCCTGGCCGCCAGCGCTACTGTCCTGGTCACCGCGCTCGGAGCAGCCACCGCGCTCCTTGCCGGCCGGTAGCCGTCCGCGAGCCGTACCGGAGAAGCCCGTCGACCATGGCGGGGTCGTAGGGAATGGTGGCCGTCTCGCGGGCGAGTGTTCCGTAACCGGCGGCTACGCGAGCGACGTCCGTGGCGGGTGCCTTGGA
>JBKEBV010000192.1:0-10215 GCA_047973315.1 Propioniciclava sp. | reverse complement strand
GCGGCGAGCGTCATGGCGAGCAGCCGGGTCGGAAGTCCACTGGCCCGGGCGAACTCCTCGTCGTGGCTCACGGTGAACCAGACGCCGCGACCACCGAGGCCGACGGCGAGGACGACCCCGGCCAGCACTGCGGTGAGGATCAGGTCGGTGACCGAGACCGTCGCGATGGATCCGAACAGGTAGCTCATCAGATTGGCGCTGGTACCGCCGGCGATCTTGATCAGCAGGGCTCCGCCGGCGATACCGCCGTAGAAGAGGATCGCCATCGCGACGTCGGGGGCCATTCGGCCGCTGGCGCGGATCCACTCGATGCCGACCGCCCCCACCACCGAGACGATCATGGCGCCCGGGAGCGCCCAGGCGTCCGGGGCGGTGACCCCGGCGAGCACGCCGGCGAGCCAGCCGGCCGCGACCCCGGTCAGAGCGATATGGCCGATACCATCGCCCAGCAGCGCCAGCCGGCGTTGGACCAGGAAGGTACCGATCACCGGTGCGGTGGCTCCCACCAGGAGAGCTGCCAGGAGCGCCCGCTGCATCAGCGGGGAGGAGAGTACCTCGATCATGCCTCGCCTCCGGTCATGGCGCGGGTGCGCCCGTGGGGACCCCGGCCGGGTGCAGGGCGGTGGCGGCGTGAGGGGGGAGGAGTTCGTGACGTCGCCCGCCCGGACTGATCGCCGGCACCTCGCCGTCGTGGGTGATCTCACCGCGGCGCAGGATCACTGCCCGGTCGAGCACCGGGCTGAACGCCTCGGTCTCGTGGAGGACGACGATCACGGTCGTTCCGCCCCGGCGCATCGCCTCAATGGCGGTGACGAAGGCAGCGGTGGTCTCCACATCCACCCCGGTGGTCGGCTCATCCAGCACCAGCAGGTCGGGGTTCCGCCCCAGCGCCCGGGCGATCAGCACCCGCTGCTGCTGGCCTCCGGAGAGTTCCTGCACCGGCTGACGGGCGCGGTCGGCCATCCCGATCCGGTCCAGGGCGGCCAGCGCCCGGGCCGCCGAACCCAGCCGCAGGCGCTGCGGCGACAGCATTCCTGAGCGCACCACCTCGAGCGCAGTGGTTGGGATGCCGCCGGTGGTCGGCCGCCGTTGCGGGACATATCCGATCCGCGACCACGGCGTGGCCCGGCCCAGGGGATCCTCGAAGAGGGTCACTGAGCCGCTGCTGTGCGGAATCACTCCGAGGAGCGCCCGCACCAGGGTCGACTTCCCTGAACCGTTCGCCCCGAGCAGCGCGACGACCTCGCCGGCGCGGACGGTGAGGGAGATGTCGGTCAGGATCCGGGTCTCGCCGAGGTCGACGGCGAGCCGGTGAGTCCGCACCACGACCGAGGCGTCTCCCCGCACTCCGGCGTCGGTCGGTTCCGGCCCCGGTTGGTCGCTCACGAGCACCCCAGGCCGGCCTGCAGGGCCACCAGATTCGACCGCGATGCGCTCAGGTAGTCGCCTGCTTCGCTGGCTCCGGTGATGGTGTCCAGCACGGCGGTGTCGAGATCCAGTTCGGCGGCGAGCACGTCAGCGATTTTCGGGCTGGAGGTGTTGGCCAGATAGATGGTGGTCGCTCCGGTCTCCTGGGCGATCTCGCCGACCTCGGTGAGGCGGGCCGGTGAGGGCTCGGTGTCCTCGTCGAAGCCGGACATGCCGACCTGCCGCAGCCCGTAGGCGTCGGTGATGTAGCCGAAAGCGGGATGAGTGACCACCACGGTGTCCCGCTCGCAGCCGGCCAGGCCGTCGCGGTACTCGGCGTCCAACGCGGCGAGGTCGTCGTTCACCCCAGCGGCGTTGGCGGCGTAGGTCTCCGCGCCGGCGGGATCGGCCTCACTCAGCGCAGTGGCGACCGCGGTCACCACTGCGGGCAGCTGGTCGATGGCCAGCCAGGTGTGGGAGTCGATCCCGCCGTGGTCGTGGGCGTCCTCGGCGGGCGCCACGGCCTCCTCGTCGTGGTCGTGGCCCTCGGCGTCGGCATGGTCGTGTTCCTCGGTCGCGGTCGAGCGCAGATCGATGTGGTCGGCCGCGTTGACCACGCGCGCCGGTTGGGCGGTCTGAACGCCCTCATCCACCGCGGTCGCCACGGCCTGGCTGTAGAGCACCAGGCCGGTCTCGCTCATCTGGGAGACCTGCTGGGGCGACAGCTCGTAGTGGTGGACGTCGGCGCCGGTGGGGATGATCTGGCTGACGGTGACCCGGTCGCCGCCGACCTGCTCGGCGATCCAGGCGAAGGCGTAGACCTCGGCCATGACCTCGACCGACGGCTCACTCTCGGTGACGCCAGCTGGTGAGGAGCAGCCGGTGAGAGCTGCCGCCAGGGCAAGGGTGGGGAGCGCGATGCGCGGAGCAAGTTGCATGAGAATCATTCTCATTAAGGGTCTCGGTGCTGTCAACCTGACCTTGCCCGGTGCCCCAGCCATGGAGCTCATCGTCGGCTGACCGGTCCGGGGAGGTGGAGGAGAAGGTCGACGACTCCGCCGTCAGCCCGAGCGGGGACGTCCGCACCCGATGAGGGGCGCGGGCTTCCTCGCCCGTTCGCCGACCGACAACAGCAGGCTGCCGATCGCCGCAGCCCGGACATGATCGCCGTGGCTCCCCAGCCTTTCGAGCTGAGCTCGGGCTGGTCGCTTCCCGCATGGTGGCCTTCTGGCCCGCCTCGATGTCGTCAATGCCGACACTCGGCACGCCGGGCACCACCGAGCCGGCGACGACCAGGCGGTCACGGAGGCGGCGGAGCTCGGTCAGTGTCGCTTCGGGCAGCGGAACCAGCATGACCGCGTCGGCGTCCCGGTACAGCTCCGGCGCGCCCGCCAGCCGGGCACGATCCGCCCCGGACGCGCCCTGGACCACGGTGAGGGCAGCGTCGGCAGCGGTGAGCACCTCATGCACCCCGGTGAGGATCGATCCGAAGGCCCACCGGTCGGCCTCGGGGACGACCGCGGTGATCCGCGCCCGGGCGGCCGGCCCGCGGCCACCTTCGGGGGCCAGATATCCGACCTCGCGCGCCAGGGCGAGGATCTCGGCCCGGCCTGGCATCCGAGACGCCCGGCGCGCCGCTCAGCGCCCGGGAGACGGTGGACACTGCCACGCCCTCCGCGGCGGCAATCGCTGCCATCCCGGCCGAGCCTCTGTGCCCGGTCTCATGGCCGCTGAGCATACCGGCAGGATCGCGCCCGGCTCCGCTCCTCGGGGTGGTCCCTTCGCGGTGGCCGGGGACGTCACCGGTGTTGCCGGCGGGAGCGCCCCCATGACACTCTGTTGAGAAACGTTCGCAATAAGGAGACAGGATGGCAGTGACGACGACCTCAGGCGATGCGCCCGGTGATCAGGCGGCGCGATGGGACGTGGTGGTGCTGGGCGGGGGCGTCGCAGGTCTGTCGGCCGCCCTCATGCTCGGTCGTTCCCGACGACGGACGCTGGTGATCGACGCCGGACGTCCCCGGAACCGGTTCGCCGGGCACATGCGCGGTGTCCTCGGCCAGGAGGGGCTCCCGCCGGCCGACCTGCTCCGACGCGGACGGGCCGAAGCCGCCGACTACGGGGTGACCTTCCTCGACGACGAAGCGGTCACCGTCGTCGATGACGCCGACAGTCTGGTCGTCCCGCTGGCCAGCGGTGAGGCCGTCCGTACCCGGACCCTGGTCCTGGCCACCGGGCTCACCGACGAACTGCCCCCGATTCCCGGCCTGGCCGAGCAGTGGGGCGTCGGCGTTCTCCACTGCCCCTACTGCCATGGCTGGGAACTGCGGGATCAACGTCTCGGCGTGCTGGCTACCTCCGCCGTGGCCCTCCATCAGGTGCCGCTGATCCGGCAACTGAGCCAGGATGTGGTGCTGTTCTCGGCGGCGATCGAGCCGCTCGCTGCGGACCAGGCCCGCCGGCTGGTAGCCCGCGGCGTCCGGGTGGTCTCGGCGGCTGTCGAGGCGGTCCTCAGCGACGGCGACCGGCTGCGTGGAGTCCGAACCACTGACGGCACCCTCACCGAGGTGGATGCGGTCTTCACCATGGGAGCGCTGCGGCCCCAGGACCAGGCGGTGGCGGGCCTGGGCCTCGAGCGGGTGGACCAGCCCTTCGGGCTGGGGTCCTTCATCGGGGTCGACGGGATGGGGAAGACCAGCCATGCCCGGATCTGGGCGGCCGGCAATGTCGTCGCGCCCGGCGCGAACGTGCCGGTCGCCATCGGTGCGGGATCGTTGACCGGACCCGCGGTGAACGCCTGGCTGGCCGAGGAGGACGGGAACCGGGCGCTCGCCGCTGCCCAGAACTGAGGCCGCAGAGCGTCTGCCCGGCCGCCGCCGGACCGATCAGCGTTCGGCGAGGGCCTCGGCCAGCAGCCGCAGCGTGCGCTCCCGTTCGGGGGCGGCATCGGCCGGCGTGCCGCCGCGGGCGCCGGCGATCGGCTGGATCATCACCTCGTCCACGGCGAAGGTCGCGGCGAGTTCGCTCACCGCGGCCGCCGCCTGCTGCGGGGTGCCGATGATCCAGGGGGCGGTCATCTCCTGGGCCAGGGCCTCCTCGTGGGCTCGGAGTCCGCGTTCGACCGCCTCGTCGACCAACGGCTGCGGGCCGAACTGACCCCCTGTCCGCAGCGCGAGCATCGACAACAGATGGGGCAGGGCCAGCTGCTCGGCCTCGGCGCGGGTATCGCCGACGACCGCATTGACGGTCAGCAAAGTGCGGGGTTCCGGGTAGGCCTCCGACGGCTGGTAGCCATCCCGGTAGCGGGCCAGCGCCTCGGCCGTACCGCGCCCGGAGAAGTGATGGGCGAACACATAGGGGAGCCCCTTCGCCGCGGCCAGATCGGCGGAGTAGTCGCTCGAACCGAGCAGCCACAGCTCAGGCACCGAGGTGGCCACCGGGGTCGCCCGGAGCGGATGCCTCCGCCCGGCGACGCTCAGCCCGACGCCGGCAGACGCCATCATCGCCGTCACATGGTCGACGTGCTCAGGGAACTGCCGGACGCCGTCGTCCCCGGTGGCGCCGTCGCGCAGCGCCCAGGCGGTGACCGGATCTGTGCCGGGTGCCCGGCCGATGCCGAGGTCGATACGCCCGGGGAACGCCGCCTCCAGCAGGGCGAACTGCTCGGCGACGACCAGCGGTGCGTGATTCGGCAGCATCACCCCACCGGAGCCGACCCGGATCCGATCGGTCGCCCCGGCCAGCAGGGAGATCAGAACTGCCGGGTTGGTCGCGGCGACGGCGGGCACATTGTGGTGCTCAGCCACCCAGTAGCGGTGATAGCCGCACCGATCGGCGGTCCGGGCCAGCGAGCGCGCCGCAGCCAGGGCCGTGCTGGTGGTCTGGTCGGTTCGCACCGGAACGAGGTCGAGAACGGAGAGGGCAGGAGTGGTCACTCGAGGTCAACGTGCGCGACCGGGGCGGCTATTCCTCCGGCGGTGGGGGCTGGGCTGACGAACCGCGTCCTGGTCGGTCGGCCTCGCTCCGGTGGGAGGTGCGACGGTGACCGCCGATCACCGACCTGCGTCGACGGTGGCAACGAAACTCAGCGTCGATTCGACGATCGCCCGGCGAGCCTCGTCGGCCCCGAGGCTCGGGGTGCCGTCGCCGGGTTGTGGCCCGTAGTCGCCGAATTGGGCGTGGCTGGCGCCGTCGACAGCGGTGTAGGTGGTGTCGACGGGCAGATCGGCGCGGGACGCCTCGATCTTTTCCGGGGTCGCCAGCTGGTCGTCGGTGCCTGAGATCGAGGTGACCGGGCCGGCGAACGAGATGTCCCCGGCCGGATAGGACGCCCACAGGAACAACCCGGCCGCGGGGGCGCCGTCGCGCTCACCGGTGGCCTCCTGGGCTGCCACCGTGCCGCCGAGCGAGTGCCCGCCGACGATCCAGGTGCCGATCCCGGGATGGTCCGATCGGGCCGCCTCCAGCGCGCCGGCGGCGGTGAAGGCGATCCCGAGCGGCTGTTTCACGATGACCACCAGGTGCCCGTCCTCGGCGAGCGGCCGCAGCGCTGCCGCGTAGGCCCGGGCCTCGACGCGGGCCCCCGGCTGGAAGAGCACACCCACCTCGCCGCCGACGGTCGGGGCGAGCACGATGCGCGTGGCGCTCTCGGTGACCTGCACCTGGGGGTCGGAGACCATCGCCCTCACGGCGGTCTCCTGGGCGGCGAAGGGACGCAGCCACGCGACCAGCCCGATCCAGGCGATGATGACGAGCACCGCCGCTGAGGCGGCGATCCGTCGTGGTGGGCCCGGTTCGGAGCGTTCCTCCGATCGTCGGATCCGCCAGCTGCCGGCGGCGGCACCCAGCGCGGTGAGCGCCACCATGACGGCGTAGGCCAGATGGCCGTGCGCCACCGCTGAGCCACGGGTGAACAGCACCCACAGCGTCACGCCGGCAGCACTGAGGATCAGCGCCCGGGGGAGCCACCGACTCAGAGGAGCACGACGCGAGGTCACCGGAAAATCGTAGGCCTTGATGGTGCCGGGAGTGGTCATCCCACCCCTGCCCGAACCCGGAGACGCTGCTCGGTCTCGGCAGCGAGCCCGGCCGCACGGACCGGCGCCAACGGGTCCCCCTGCCGCTCGGTGAGGGTCGCCAGCATGGTCTCCATGGTGGACGCCATCGGTGTCCCGGTGTCGATCATCGCCGGCATCGCTGCCAGGTCGAAGCCCAGCTGCGTCATCAGCGGGCCCATCACCGGAGCCATCCGCTGCTCGACGGCTGCCATGTTCGGCTGGCTGAGGCTGTACTCGGCCACCACCGCCGCCGGCGAGGCGCCCAGGCTCAGGAGGAGCAGCGCAGCCAGCACCCCGGTGCGGTCGCGCCCGGCCGTGCAGTGGAAGGCCGTCCTCCCCGGCGCCAGGGCGATCACCGTCAGCGCGGTCGCCAGCTGCGGCGCTGCCTGCTCGACCACCTGCGCATAGAACAGGCCCATCGTGTGGTTGTCCATCCCGGCGCCGCCCGGCCTGATGCCCTCGGCGACGCTCGTCATCAGCGGCAGGTGGTGATAGCTCACCGGGGTGTCCGCCAACGGTCCGCGTCCGGTGAGTGCCACCTCGGTCGCGGTGCGCAGGTCGATGACCGCAACCAGGCCGGCCGCCACCAACGCATCGGCGGTGGCGGTATCGATGACGCTGAGGTCATCGGAGCGCCACGCCAGACCGGGGGCAACGGCGGCCGATCCCACCGCCACGCCGGCGATATCGCGCAGGTTGACCGGAGCGCTGGGCGTCAGGTCGAGGAGTGTGGTCATGTGATCTTCTTCCGGACGAAAGCGCTGGCCTGGTCGATGGCGGTGACGAGCGCGATGATGCAGATCACGATGGCGCTCAGATGGCCGTAGTCGTACATCCGCATCGCGGTCGTGAGCTCCAGGCCGATACCGCCGGCGCCCACCAGCCCCAGGATGGTCGCTCCGCGCACATTGCCTTCGAAGAGCAGCAGCGTGTAGGAGACCAGCAGGGGCGCTGCCTGCGGCACGATCCCGTAATGGATGAGCTGGCGCTTCGACGCCCCGACCGCCTCGATGGCGGTCATCGGTCCCTGGTCGACAGCCTCCATCGCTTCGGCGAAGACCTTGCCGATGGAACCGACCGAGCCGAGCGTCATCGCCAGAATGCCCGCGAACGGACCCAGACCCACCGCCGAGACGAACATCAGCGCGAAGACCAGATCGGGAATGGATCGGATGATGTTCATCGTCCACCGGCAGGGGTAGTACAGCCACGGTGGGGCGATGTTCGCTGCGGCACCGAAGGCCATCAGCAGCGACAGCAGCGCGCCCAGCACCGTGCCCACGATCGCCATCTGCAAGGTCTCGATGAGCAGTCGCACGATGGTGCCGATCCCGGAGAAGTCCGGCGGCCACAGTCGCCCGAGGAAATCGGCCATTCTGACCGATCCGGTCGCCAGCCGGGTGAGGTTGACCTCCGCCCCGTACAGCGACCAGACCAGCACCGCGACCGCCACCGGAACGCCGATCAGGAACCGCGTCCGTGGGACCCGGACGGCGCTCTCCAGACGGGCACGCTGGTGGGGATCCAGGGTGGGCTGACCCGTGGGCGGGGACGCCGGCCGGGTGGTGCGGTCAACGACCGTCATGGTGATGTCCTTCCTCGTCGTCGGCGTAGATGATCTGCAGCTGCTCCGCGTCGAGACGATCGGCCTGGTCGCTGACCACCATCGCGCCCCTGCGGAGTCCCACCACCCGATCGCCGTGGGCGAGGGCGAGCGGCAGTACATGCAGGGAGACCAGCACCGGGATGTGGTCGGCTCGGGCAATGTCACGCAGCAGGTCGAGCACCGCGTCGGCCAGCCGGGGATCCAGCGAGGCGACCGGCTCATCGGCGAGGATGACCTTCGGTTGCTGCATCAGCGCCCGCGCGATGGCGACCCGCTGCTGCTGCCCACCGCTCAGCGTGCGTGCCGGTGCGGCGGCCTTGTCGGCAATGCCGACCCGGTCCAGATAGTGCATCGCGAGCCGGCGCTGTGTGGAGGTGAACCCGCCGACCAGATTGATCGGTCCGGCATGGTGGAGCGCGCCGGTCAGCACATTGGTCAGCACGCTGAGCCGGCCGACGAGGTTGAACTGCTGGAAGATCTGACCGACATCGGATCGGAGCTGTCGCAGGCCCCGGCGGCCGACGCCGCGAACCGGGCGGCCGGCAACGACGGCCTCCCCGGCGGTGATGGGGGCGAACCCGGTGAGGGCCTTCATCAGGGTGGACTTGCCCGAGCCGGACGAACCGAGCAGCGACACCACCTCGCCGGGCACCAGCTCGAGGCTGACGCCGTCGAGGACGACATGATCGCCGTAGGCGACCCGAAGATCGCAGATCTCCACCCACGGTGCCGGTCGTTGCGGGGCCGGGTGGGTGGCCCGGATCGCCGTGGGTACGGTCATCGGTCGAGATCCTCAAGCGTGACGCCGGCGACGTCGGCGATCTCGACGAACCCGCTGAACGCGGACGGCTCGGGATCGACGAGCACGGGCCGGCCGGCGAAGTCGCCGATGGCTCCGAGCGCTTCTTTGTTGCTGGCGTCGAAGACCACCGGCAGGGCCTCCATCAGCTGGGTGCGGGTGGCCCGGTCAAGGTCGGTACGTCCGAGCACGGCGCCGACCAGCGGCATCGACGGGCTCTCCCCGACGCCGCGCCACTCTCCCTCGGCGAAGGGGAAGTAGGGTTCGCCCATCTTGGTGAGGATGACGGCGGTACAGGCGGCGTCGACCTGGCCCTCGGCGAGCGCGACGAAGCTCCCCTCATGGCCGCCGGCGAAGATTGCCTCGTAGTCGACATCCTTCTCGAGTCCGGCCTGATGGAGCATGAAGACCGGCATGAAGTAGCCCGAGCTGGACGCCGGGTCGGCGAAGGCAACCGTCGCGCCGCGGAGATCCTCCACGGTGGTGATCGGGGATTCCGGGAGGACGACGCAGGTGGAGACCGGCTCGTCGGTTCCCTCGAAGGCGACCAGAGCGTCCACCTCGCCGGTGTTCACCGCCAGTGCCGAGGGGAAACCGCTCATCAGTCCGATGTCGACATGGCCGGCGCGGACGGCCTCGACCACGCTCAGATAGTCGGGCACGTCGGTGATCTCGACCTCGCGACCGGTCTGCTCGCTCAGCAGCTCGCCGAAGACGTCGATCGGGTTCTCCGCGCTGGGATCATCGCTCAGCGGGATGGTCGCGACGGTGATCGGGCTGGTGGGGTCGCTGGCCGCGGTCGCCCCGGCGCCGGCTGAGCAGCCGGTCAGGGTCAGGGCCGCCACCCCCAGGCAGCCCAGCAGGGCACGTGGTTCTTTTCGCATGATGTCCTCTCGTTCGCCACGGTCACGGGCACCGAAAGCACACCGCGGCCGGTTGCCGGGAAGGGTGCGAACGGTGGACGGGTGACCGAACAGACGGTGAACACTTGGCCCCGAACCGATCAGCGGATCGCGCGGCCGTTGCGGCCCGGGTTCGGCTTGAGGCGCAGCGCTCGACTTGTAGGGATTCCACAGGGAGGCCCGGGCGCTCTCTGGAATCACGCCGCTGGATTGTGGTGAATTCACCACAAGAGCCGGTCTGGGCTCGCACCGGAGGCCCCCGGCGTGGGAGATTGCACGGTGGGCCCTCAGCGGGCTCGTGTTCTTCGTGTCCCCGAACGCCAGGAGGCTCCGTGTTCAAGCGCATCGCCATCGTCAATCGTGGGGAAGCGGCGGTGCGGCTAATCCATGCGGTGCGCGACCTCAACGCCGAGCAGCCGGGCGCGCCAGCGGTTGTGACGATCG
>JBKEBV010000125.1:0-34084 GCA_047973315.1 Propioniciclava sp. | reverse complement strand
ACGGCCAGGGCGACGCAGAGCAGGGCGGAGGTGGCCTGCTGGACCAGCCCGGTGACGAAACCACGGTCCCCGGCATCGACGAGTCCGCGCACCCCGACGGTGAAACGTCCCGCCTCCAACTCGGCGGTGATCCGGTCAATGCGGCGCGGCAATCGCTGCAGCATCGGCAACATAGCGCCCAATTGCTCCTCGACCCGGCTACGGATCTCTGCCGGGGCGACCATCTCCGCCTTGAGCTGTTTCCCTGCTCGCCGGGCAGCCGCCATCAGGTCGAAATCGGGGTCAAGGATGAGCAGGCTTCCCTCGAGCGTCACGATCGACCTGAAGGCGGCCGCCACCATCGGGGGCACCGAGAACCCGTGCTCGACCACCAGCGACAACAGCTTCTCGAACAGCGCTGACCCATCCGCGGAGAGGATGAGAGATCCAAGGTCGCGTTCGAATGCGCGGTCATCGAGCTGCGGAGGACGCCCCATGACCTCGATGGCCGCATCGGCGGCCGCCAGCGAGTCCTCACGGTCGAGAGCGGCCAGGAGAACAGCCAGCGACTCCCGCGTGCTGCGGTCCAAGCGACCCACCGAGCCGAAGTCGAGCAGCCGCAGCCGGGGGCCCTCCGCAGTCGCCACGAGGACGATATTCCCCGGGTGAAGGTCGGCATGGAACACCCCCACCGCCACGATCTGGTGCAGGACCGCATCGAAAAGGTGCTGCGCCAGCGCGGACCGCTGCTCCAGCGACAGCGCCCCCAGGGACGCAGTGGCCCGGGAGATCGGCTGTCCCGCCAGGCGCTCCATGACGATCATCCGCGGAGTGGACAGTTCCCGCCAGACCCGAGGCACGCCCAGCCCGCCCTGACGCCCGATCGCGGCGGTGTTGGCGACCTCGACGCGGTAATCGAGCTCGTCGGTCAGCGAGGCCGCGAATCCCTCGGCGAGCGCTCGCGCGCCCATCCGGTGACCCCAGGTTGTCCGTGCCTCCAACAGATCGGCCAGCCGCAGCACGATGTCGAGATCCGCGCTGACCTGTTCGCGGGCCGCCACGCGCTGCACCTTGACGACCACCTCCTCTCCGCTGAGCAGGCGCCCGGCGTGAACCTGGGCCACCGACGCCGCCGCCAACGGCTCGGGATCGATGCTGGCGAAGACCTCGGCCAGCGGGCGACCCAACTCGGCCTCGATCACCGGCTCGATCTGCTCCCAGGGCTGGGGCCCGACATCGCTGTGCAGCGTGCCCAGTTCGCGGATGAACGGTTCCGGGAGCAGATCGGGTCGAGTGGCGAGCGTCTGGCCCAGCTTGACAAACGTGACGCCGGCCTCGGTGAGAGCCTTGCGGACCTGTACCGCAACGGCATCCACCCGCCTGACCCGGGTCGGCGAGGCGAACCGGCGCACGTACCCGCCCAGCCCGTGTCGGGTAGCGATCATCAGGATCCCAGTGAAGCGGCGGCTCCGGCGGCGCGCCGCGGGCAGACCGCGGACGAGCTCGATCGGGCCCGGGACCGAGCCGGTCGGCACCAGCAACTCCAGGACGGTCAGGATGACAATCTCAAGGGCGAGAACCCAGGCAACGGCCAGCCCGCTCACCGCGAGCAGACCGTAGTCCTCCAAAGAGACCTCGCCGCCGGTCAGCACCGGGACCCCGGCCGCACTGATGAGCCCATTGACGACCAGCGGCACGGCCAGCGTGCCCACCACACAGACGATGACAGTGCGCGGCCACCCGACCGGAACGCCGAGAATCCGGCGCACGATCCAAGCGTTGACCGCAGCATTGACCGCCCCGCTGACCACCAGGAGGAACAGGTTGAACAGATCCACGGAGCGAGGCTACCCGGGGGACCTACCGAGCGGGCGCGAACGCCGACGCCCCACCGTCTGCCTGCGGTTCTCCGTCCAGCTCGGTCGGATCCACCTGCGGCGCGACCCGGTTCGGGGAGTCGATCCCGCCCGGTCGGTACAGATCAGCGGTCGCCATGACGTGCGCTCACGGCGATACCCGCCGGTGGGTTCACGCTCAGTGGGCAGCGGCGTGCCAAGTCGGACCAACCCCCACACTCACGTCCAGCGGCACCGCCAGGTCGACGGCGTTGCCCATGCCCTCGCGCACCAGCGCCTCCAGGACACTGGCTTCACCGGGAGCGACCTCGAGCACGAGTTCGTCGTGTACCTGCAGCAGCATGCGCGAGTCGAGCCCCTGGTCGGCGAGCGCCTTCTCGACGTGGAGCATGGCCACCTTCATGATGTCGGCCGCGCTGCCCTGGATCGGGGCGTTGAGGGCCATCCGTTCGGCCATCTGGCGGCGCTGCCGGTTCGATGATCCGAGATCGGGAAGGTACCGCCGACGTCCGAGAATCGTCTCGGTGTAGCCGGTCTTGCGGGCGATGGCGACGATCTCAGCCAGATAGTCGCGGACATGGCCGAAGGTCTCGAAGTACTCATCCATCAGCCCCCGCGCCTCGGAATTGCTGATCCGCAACTGCTGGCTCAACCCAAAAGCGCTCAGACCGTAGGCGAGGCCGTAGTTCATTGCCTTGATCTTGGCGCGCAGTTCGGGCGTGACAGCATCCTCAGCGACCCCGAACACACCAGCGGCGGTGACGGTGTGGAAATCGGCCCCGGAACTGAACGCGTCGATGAGCGCCTGGTCGCCCGAGACGTGCGCCATGATCCGCATCTCGATCTGGCTGTAATCCGCACTCATCAGGGTGTCATAGCCCGCACCCACCACAAAGGCCTCCCGGATCCGCCGGCCGGCCTCGGTGCGAATCGGGATGTTCTGCAGGTTCGGATCGGTGGAGCTCAGCCGCCCGGTCGCCGCGACGGTCTGAGAGTAGGTGGTGTGCACCCGGCCGTCATCAGCGACCGATTTCTGCAACCCCTCAACGGTTTGACGCAGCCGGATCTGGTCGCGATGGCGGAGCAGATGGGCCAGAAACGGATGCTCGGTCTTGTGGAACAGCTGCTCCAACGCTTCGGCGTCCGTGGTGTAGCCCGTCCGGGTTCTCCGCGTCTTCGGCATGTCGAGCTCATCGAACAGGACAGCCTGCAACTGCTTCGGGGAGCCGAGGTTCACCGGGTGACCCAGCACCCCAAGAGCATCCGACTCGGCATTGCGGACGGCGTCGTCGAAGTCACTCCACAACGCGTCGAGGGCCGCAGCATCGACCGCGATACCGACCCGCTCCATGGACACCAGGGTCCGCTCCAGGGGGAGTTCCACCTCGGCCAGCAGCGAGGTCTCCTCCACCTCGGCCAGTTCGGTCAGCAGAGCGCCGGCAAGTTCGGCCACCGCGTTGGCGCGCACCATCGACTCGGTGTGGTCGTCGTCGGTCTCGAATTCGAGGGCGAGCTGATCGGAGTCGTCCTCGACCGCCTCGGGGCTGAGCTCCTTGCGGAGGTGGCGGACCACCAGGTCGCTCAGATCGTAGGTTCGCTGATCGGGGCGCAGCAGGTAGGCGGCCAGGTGGGTGTCGCACACCAGACCCGCCACCTCCCACCCGCGGTCCGAGAGCGCGGTGATCGGACCCTTGGCGTCGTGCATCGCCTTGGGACGCTCGGCGTCGACGAGCCAGCCCGCCAGCGCAGCGTCATCCTCCGGGGTCAGGGTGTCGGTCCTGAGCCAGCCGGCCCGACCCTCGACGGTGGAGAGCCCCAGCGCCGTGACATCGCCCGTGCCGGAGGCCCAGCGACCGGCGACATCGATACCGACGAGTTCGCCGGAATGGCTGGCGAGCCAGGGGCCGACCATGCCCGGGCCGAGCACTGAACCGTCCACGCTGAAGCCGCCCTCGGGTTCGGTCTCCTGGATGGGAAGCGTCTCGAACAGACGTTCGCGAAGCACCCGAAACTCGAGCGCGTCGAACAGCGCGTGAACAGCCTCGCGGTCCCAGTCGGCACGCTCGAGCCCGGCCAGCGTGACCGGCAGGGTGAGGTCGCGGACGAGAGCGTTGAGCCTGCGGTTGCGGCGGACGTCGTCGATGTGGTCCCGGAATGACTGACCGGCCTTGCCGGGCACGCTCTCAGCATGGGCCAGCAGGTTGTCGAGCCCGTCGTAGGCGGTCAACCACTTGGCTGCCGTCTTCGGGCCGACCCCGGGGACACCGGGGAGATTGTCGGAGGTCTCGCCCACCAGCGCAGCGAGTTCGGGATAGCGCACCGGGGTCACCAAGTACTTCTCCTCAACGGCCGCCGGCGTCATCCGGGCCAGATCGGAGACTCCCTTGCGCGGGTAGAGGACCGTGGTGCGGTCATTGACCAGCTGCATAGCGTCCCGGTCGCCGGTGCAGATGAGGGTGTCCCAGCCGTCGGCCACCGCCTCGGTGCTGAGGGTGCCGATGATGTCGTCGGCCTCGAATCCGTCAAGCTCGACGTGCACGATCTGGAGGGCGTCGAGCACCTCCTTGATCAGGGCGACCTGACCCTTGAACTCGTCCGGCGACGTCGAACGGTTGGCCTTGTACTCGGAGTACTCCTCGGTCCGGAACGTCTGCCGGGAGACATCGAAGGCGACGGCGAGGTGGGTGGGCTGCTCGTCGCGGAGGACGTTGATGAGCATCGAGGTGAACCCGTACACCGCATTGGTGTGCTGCCCGGTACTGGTGGAGAAGTTCTCCACCGGGAGTGCGAAGAAGGCGCGATAGGCGACGGAATGTCCGTCGATCAGGAGGAGCCGTGGGCGTTCGGGCGTCGTTGCGGCGGGACTCGTGCTCACGCGATCAGACTAGAGGATCCCGCCGTCACTCCCCGACGCCATGGTCACGGGCCGGGTTGCCAACAGGGATGGGTGGCGCCGGATGAGACGTGTCCCAGCGGTTCGAACCGGACCCGGGCATGATGGGCGTGTGCAACCAGACGACAACCCCGCGACGATCGATGACCAGGTGCGCGCCGCCCTGCAGGCCGGAGGTGGCCTTGATGTACGGATGGGGCTTGAGCTGATGGAGATATCAGCCGAACACGCCGTCGGTCGGATGCCGGTGGCCGGGAACACCCAGCCGTTCGGGCTCTGGCACGGGGGCGCGTCCTGCGTGCTCGCTGAGTCCTTGGCATCCCTCTCGGCCGCCGTCGCCGCCGGTGAGGGCGGCAACGCGTTCGGCGTCGACATCAACGCCACCCATCACGCGCCGGCCCGCAGCGGGCACGTGACGGGGGTGGCCACGGCGCTGCGGGTCGGCGGATCGCTGGGGACGTGGGAGGTCGTCCTGACCGATGACGCCGGCACCCGCATCTGCACGGCCCGGGTCACCTGCGCCCTCAAGCGCGCCCGGGCCTGAGCGACTCCCCTCAGGCGAGATCTTCCGGTGCCGGAGCCGAGCGCTTCTTGCCGCCCTGCTTGCGGTGGTCGATGACTCCCTCGGCGACCTCGCGCATCGGCTTGCGCAGGTCCATGGCGGTCTTCTGGATCCACCGGAACGCCTCCGCCTCGCTGAGCCCGAGACCTTCCTGCAGAATGCCCTTGGCCTGGTCGACCGCCTTGCGGGTAGCGAGACGTTCCTCCAGATCGGCCACCTCGTCGTCCAGGGCGCGGATCTCGTTGAAGCGCCCCATCGCCAGTTCGATGGCCGGCACCACGTCGGAGGCGTCAAAGGGCTTGACCACATAGGCCATCGCGCCGGCGTCCCGGGCCCGGTCGATCAGCTCGCGCTGGCTGAACGCGGTGAGCATGACCACCGGGGCGATCCGCTCCTCGGCGATCGCCGTGGCGGCGGTGATGCCGTCCATCTTGGGCATCTTCACGTCCATCACCACCAGGTCCGGCTCCAACTCGCGCGCGAGCTTGAGCGCCTCCTCGCCGTCGCCGGCCTCGGCGACGACCTCGTACCCTTCAGCGGTGAGCAGTTCCACCAGGTCGAGGCGGATCAGTGCCTCATCCTCGGCCACCAGCACGCGTGGCAGGCCCGGATCCTCGTTCTTGTTGCTCACGGAATGTCTCTCTTCCTTCTCATCGTTGCCCCAGCCTAGCGAGGGTGCTGTGTCTCGGCATGGTCGCGGGTGTGGCAGGATAGTCCTTGCTGCACCTGCCGGGGTGGCGGAATGGTATACGCGGACGGCTCAAACCCGTCTGGGCGCAAGCCCGTAGGGGTTCGACTCCCCTTCCCGGTACGACCTCGATCACGGGACGACGGCCACCCGCAGGGAGTTGGTTTTCCCCGAATTGTGCTTCGGATTACCGGCGACGATGACGAGCTTGTCCCCCGAGGCCGCCATGTCCTGGCCCACCAGGCAGTTGACCACCGCATCCACCATCGCGTCCATGGAGTAGAACTCCGGGGTCGTGAAGGACTTGATGCCCCAGACCGCCGTCAGTGCCTGCGCCGCCTCCAGGCTGGGGCTGAACGCACACACCTGGACCTCAGAACGCATCCGGGTGAGCCGCTGGGCAGTGTCGCCGGTCTTGGTGAAGGCGACCAGATACTTCGCCTCGATCCGCTCGGCCACCTCCACGGCCGCCTTGGCGATGATGCCCGAGGTGGTGTGCGGATCCCAGTCGATGCGGGCGATCTGATCGAGTCCGAGGGACTCGGTCTTGCGGATGATGCGTCCCATCGTGTCGACGGTCGTCACCGGCCAGGCGCCGACAGCCGTCTCACCCGACAGCATGACCGCATCGGCACCGTCGAGGATCGCGTTGGCGACATCGGAGGCCTCGGCCCGCGTCGGACGCGGGGCGCTGATCATCGACTCCAACATCTGGGTCGCCACGATGACAGGCTTGGCCGCCTTGCGAGCGCAGTTGATGATCTGCTTCTGTGCGCTGGGAACATCCTCGAGAGGGAGCTCCACCCCCAGATCACCGCGGGCCACCATGATCGCGTCGAAGGCGATGACGATCTCCTCGATCGCCTCCAGCGCCTGCGGCTTCTCGATCTTGGCGATCACCGGGATCCGCCGACCGAAGGCGTCCATGACCCGGTGCACGTCCTCGACGTCTCGAGCTGACCGGACGAACGAGAGCGCAACCATGTCGACCCCGTGCTCGAGGGCCCACTCCAGATCGGCGGCGTCCTTCTCCGACAGCGCCGGCACACTGACCGCGACACCCGGCAGATTGATGCCCTTGTGATCGCTCACCTTGCCGCCGACCACCACCTCGGTGACGACGTCGGTCGCGGTCACCTCAACGGCCCGCAGTTCGATGGCGCCGTCGTTGATGAGGATCTGATCGCCGACGGTGATGTCGTCGGTGAGTGTCTTCAGCGTGGTGCCGGCCCGCTCCTTGGTGCCCTCCACCTCCTCGGTGGTGATGACGAAACGGTCGCCAGCCTCGAGCATCTCCTCGCCGTTGGCGAAGGTCTCCAGGCGGATCTTGGGGCCCTGAAGGTCAGCGAACACCCCGATGGGGCGACCGGCATGCTCAGCGGCCTGCCGCGCCCAGTTGAGCCGCTCCAGCTGCTCGTCCTGGGAGCCGTGGCTCATGTTGAGCCGAATGACATTGACGCCCGCATCGACCAGTTCGGTGATGCGTTCGTAGGTAGAGGTGGCAGGGCCGAGCGTGCAGATAATTTTCGCTCGGCGGTTGGGAAGTCCGTCGTTCTTGAGATTCACCACGCGGTGAGGGTACCGCACGAACGTTGCAGGTTTGTTATGCGTTTCCGCGGTTGCCACCTGACAAGGGAGACTACCCCTCCCCCAGCGATTTCAGGGCCGCGGCGAGGTCCTCCGGGTAGGGCGACCCGTAGCTGACCCACTCCCCGGTTCCGGGGTGGGAGAACCCCAACCGGACCGCGTGCAGCCATTGCCGGACCAGCCCCAGGCGCGCAGCCAGCGTGGGGTCGGCGCCGTAGAGCGGATCGCCGACACACGGGTGCCGGAGCGCCGCCAGGTGGACCCGGATCTGGTGGGTGCGCCCGGTCTCGAGGTGGACCTCCACCAAGGTGGCCGCCCGGAAAGCCTCCAGGGTGTCGTAGTGGGTCACACTGTGACGCCCACCGTCCACGACGGCCATCTTCCAGTCGTGACCGGGGTCGCGCCCGATCGGGGCGTCGATGGTGCCCACAAACGGGTCGGGATGGCCCTGGACCACCGCGTGATAGATCTTCTCGACCTCGCGGTTCCGGAAGGCACGTTTGAGGGCCGTGTAGGCGATCTCGCTCTTGGCCACCACCATCAGCCCGGAGGTGCCCACATCGAGCCGCTGCACGATGCCCTGGCGCTCCGCGGCGCCCGAGGTGGAGATCCTGAAGCCGGCAGCGGCCAGGTGGGAGACCACATCGGGTCCTTCCCAGCCCAGCGAGGGGTGCGCGGCGACCCCGGCCGGCTTGTCGACCACCACGATGTGGGCGTCGTCATGAACGATGCCGACACCCTCGACGAACGCCGGGGTGACGCTCGCCACCGGCGGCTCAGTGAGTTCGACCTCGAGCATGTCGCCGGCGGTGACCCGGGCGGACTTCCCGACGACGGCGCCGTTGAGCAGCACCTGCCCTGAGGCGATCAGATCGACGATGCGGCTGCGGCTGACCCCGGTCATCCGGGAGGCCGCCGCGTCGACCCGCTCGCCACCCAACCCGTCAGGGACGAGGTGGATACTCACCGGTTCTCGTCCCGGGACGTCGAACGATCCTCGGCGGCATCGGGAACCACAGGGGTCGCACCGCCAGCCGGCTCTCCGCCGGCGCTCGCCACAGCCGACTCCTCATCGGGCGGTGCTTCCTTGGTCGAGTTCCCGCGCAGGTCGACCCCACGGACCAGCATCAGCCAGACCATGCCGACCGCGGCGAAGGTCACACACATGTCGGCGACATTGAAGATCGCGAAGTGAGGCAGTTGGAGGAAATCGATCACGTGGCCGTGGGCGAAGCCCGGAGGGCGGGCGAGACGGTCGGTGAGGTTACCCAGGATGCCGCCCAGAAGCAGTCCCAGGGTGATCGCCCAGGCGCGGTACCGCGTCCGGGGGATCAACCATCCCAGGACGGCGATGAGCGCGACCGTCGAGATGACCGACAGCACCGGGGTGTAATTCTCTCCGAGGCTGAAAGCGGCTCCTGGGTTGCGGATGAGTTGCAGGGTCAGCAGCCCGCCCAACAGAACCGGAGGGTTCGCCGGATCGAGGTACCGCAACGCCAGTTCCTTGGTGACCTGGTCGAGGGCGTACCCGACCAGACCGATCGTGAGAGCGATGGTCCACACCGCGCGTGAGCTGATCACAGCCCGGTTCGCACCAGTTATCGCCGTTCCTCCCGCTGCTTGCACGCCACACACATCGTGGCGCGGGGGAATACCATCAGCCGGTCCTTGCCGATCGGGGAACCGCAGCTCTCACACCGGCCGTACTGGCCTGCGTCGAACCGCCGCAGCGCCGTCTGGGACTGTTCCAGAAGTTCGCGGGCGTTCTGGGCCAGCGACATCTCCTGGTCCCGTTCGAAATTGGACGACCCGACATCGGCGGGATCCCGGCCCGCACCCTCGGCGGTCTCATCGAACAGACGTTCCAGACCGCGAGCGCTCGTCTCCAGCGCCCGCTCCATCCGCTGGACGTCGAAGAGAAGGTCATCACGGACCTCGTCGAGCTCCTCGGGGGTCCACGGCTCCTCACCTTCGGCCACGGGCACGGGCCCACGCCTGGAACTGGCCGATTCAGCCATGTCCTACCTCCACCAGGGGATCGATGGGCGCGACAGTACCACCGGTGGGAGGATCGGCCGAGCCAGCGAGACCAGTCGTCAGTTCCCCTTGCCCAGCAGGGCGTCGAGACGCGGCGTGCTGGACGAGTTGCGAGCATCGTGGTTCAGCAGATCGGGCACATCCGTCGGGGCGAAAGCGCCGCTCTTGACCGCATCGATCTGCTTCTGCAGGCCGGCGGTGAAGGTCTCCCGGAACCGGCTCTCGTAGTCCCGCAGGTGATCCACCCGCCTGGTGAGCTGTTCCCGCTCAGCCTCCAGGACGGTGAACACCTCGTTGCGGCGAGCTTTCGCGTCCCGATCGACCTGGGCGGCCCGCTCGGCCGCCTCACTGGTCAGCGACTCCGCGGCCTGCCGCGCCTGGTCCTCGACCGAGTTCGCCCGGCCCTGGGCCTCGTTCACCGTCGTGGCCGCCTGCTGGTCAGCCTCGGCGGTGACCCGCTCCGCGTAGGTGTGGGCCTCGTTGGTCATCTTGTCCGCCGCGGACCGCGCCTCGTTGCCGAGACGATCGGCCTCACCGCGGGCCTCGGAGACGAGGCTCTCAGCCTGTTCGGTGGCCATCTGCAGCAACCGCGCCACGGCCGGGGACGCCTCGGCGGCCGTGCGGACGACGACCTCCTGGCCGCCTTCACCGACGCCGACGGCGGTGGTCATCGGAACTTGGGCCGCCGCCGAGTGCAGATGGGAGATCTCACCGCGCAGACCCTCGACCTCATCGGAGCGGGACTGGAGCTGACCACGCAGGTCCTCGGCCGCACCCTGAAGCTCGACCAGCTGACCCTCGCGCTGGGTTGCCTCCTCGCGGAGACGTCCGATCTCCCGCTCGCGGTTCTCCAGCTGTTCGCGGAGATGCTTGGCCTCGTCACCGCCGCCGGCCAGCGAGTCACGCAGGCCGTGGATCTCGGTGTCGCGACGCCCGATCTCCTCGTTCAGACGCGCCACCTCGGCGTGGACGCGGCTGATCTCCTCACCCCGGCCGGCGAGGGTGGCGTTGAGCCGGTTGATCTCCTCGTTCCGGCCGGCGATCTCGCCCGTGACGCGGTTGATCTCCTCGTTCCGGCCGGCGATATCAGCCCGGGCAGCGTCGAGTTCCGACTGGATCGAGGCGACCGCTGCATCTGCCGATCCGCCGGAGTTGCGAAGTTCGGCGATCTCGCTGCCGCGGGCCTCCAGCTCGTGGCGGAGGCGCTCGATCTCGGCCTCCTTCTCGGCGAGAACCGCGCCGTCGACCCCGGAGTCACCGCCGCCGGTCTTCAGCGCGCCCACCTGCTGCTGCAGCGTCGCGTTCTCCTCGGCCAACTGCACCAGTGTGGTCTCGACGCGGTCGACGAAGGTGTCAACGTCGGCCGGGTCATAGCCATTGCGCCGGGCCAGGTGGAAACGCGTGTCACGCACCTGCTCGATGGTCAAGGTCATCGTTCACCTCACGGTTTGGGACAACTGGGGCCGGCCTCCTGAGAGGTCGGGCAAGTGTTCAGAGTAGTGCAGGGTCCACACAGACACCAGTCGACCGGAACCCTCGGGGCGTCCGGCCGGCCTGACAAGCGGCCCGCGGCCGCCGGTTCAGCTCTGGTTGAACAGACCCCCTGCGATGCGCTCCTTGTCCTCTGCAGTGACAGTGATGTCGGCCGGAGAGAGAAGAAAAACCTTGCTGGTCACCCGTTCGATGGTGCCGTGCAGCCCGAAGATGAGACCGGCGGCAAAGTCGACAAGTCGCTTGGCGTCGACGTCCTCCATGTCGCTGAGGTTCATGATGACCGGTGTCCCGTCCCGGAAGTTCTCCCCGATCATCCGCGCCTCATTATAGGTCCGCGGGTGCAGCGTCACGATCCGGCTGAGGTCGGTCGCGACCGGGGCAGGGGCACGGCGGGTCTCCAGGGCGGTCACACTGGCCTTCTCCGGCACGATCTCGACCTCGTCGCTGTCGTCCCGACGTCGTCGGCTGGGAACGGCTTCGGTCTCCTCGTCCTCGTCCGGATAGGGCGCGTCGGACATCAGGCCCAGCCACACGGCAGCCTTCTTGAACCCATCAGCCATACGGCACCTCCATTCGGGATCATCAGCACCATAGCCCGCACCCCGCAGTGCCGCGGTGCAGCCACGCCCCGCGTGCCGAATTCTCAGGCGAGCCCCCGCCAGATGATCCCAGCGGCACGTGCCGTCCCGCCGTCGCGGCGATGACTCGGCAGCGTAGCGGTGGTGAGCGTACACGCGGAGCAGTCGACCACCGTCGCACCGACCGCCGCCAGCTGACGGTGGGTGGCCGCCCCGAGATCAATGCCGTTGGTCCCCCAGCGGGTCCGTACGACGGGCACACCCAGCCGTGCCGAGGCACTCTCGGCCAGGGAATCGGGAACCTCATAACACGCACCACAGATGTGTGGGCCCACCCAGGCGACCAATGGGGCCGCGCTCCGCTCTCCCAGCGCCTCGGCCGCCGCACCGATCGCGCCGACCAGCAGCCCGGCCCGGCCCGCGTGCACCGCAGCAACCGCCCGGCCGTCGCGGCTGGCCATGAGCACCGGGACACAGTCAGCGACCCGGACGGCCACCCCGAGGCCCGGCTGTGTGGTGACAAGGACGTCAGCATCGACATCGGTGTGATCGACCAGCGCCGGCACGGCCGTGGGCGCAGTCACCGCGAGCACCGAGGCGCCGTGCACCTGGCGGGTGACGGCGATCGGGACGCCAAGCACGGTCGAGACCGCCGTGAACTGTTCGGTCCGGGCACGCGGGTCCTGGGCATCACCCAGGTCGGTGGGGAGTGCGGTGAAAGCGACACCCACGCCGCCTGCGCCCTCCCCGCGCCACCCGAACATCACTTCAGGAAGTCAGGAACGTCCAGTTCGTCGTCGCTCGGCTTCGCCGCAGGTGCCGGACGGAACACCGGCTGTGGTTCGGCCGGGGAGACAGGCGAGGCCACCGGCGGAGGCGGCGGCACCGGGCGCTGCCGGACCGCACTGGTCTGGCGGCGTGGCGGCATTCCCCCGTCAAAGCCTGCAGCGATCACCGTCACGCGCACCTCGTCGCCGAGCGCATCGTCGATCACCGTGCCGAAGATGATGTTGGCGTCCTCGTGCGCCGATTCCTCGATGAGGTTCGCCGCGGCCGACACCTCGAACAGGCCCAGGTCGGAGCCGCCGGCGATGGAGAGCAGCACGCCGTGGGCCCCGTCGATCGACGCCTCCAGCAGCGGGCTGCTGACCGCCATCTCGGCGGCAGCGCGGGCCCGGTCCTCACCGCGAGCCGATCCGATGCCCATCAGAGCCGACCCGGCGTTGCTCATGACCGCCTTCACGTCGGCGAAATCGAGGTTGATCAGGCCCGGAGTGGTGATCAGGTCGGTGATACCCGACACCCCCTGCATGAGTACCTGGTCGGCCTGCTTGAACGCGTCGAGGATGGCAACCTGATGGTCAGTCATCTCGAGCAGTTTGTCGTTGGGAATGACGATCAGGGTGTCGACCTCGTCCCGCAGGGCGGCGATTCCCGATTCGGCCTGACTGGAGCGCCGCTTGCCCTCGAAGGCGAACGGGCGGGTGACCACACCGATGGTCAACGCACCCAGCGAGCGGGCAACCCGGGCGACGACCGGGGCACCGCCGGTCCCGGTGCCGCCCCCCTCGCCCGCGGTGACAAAGACCATGTCGGCGCCCTTGAGCACCTCCTCGATCTCGTCGGCGTGATCCTCGGCCGCCTGCCGACCCTTGTCGGGGTCGGCACCGGCGCCCAACCCTCGGGTCAGTTCCCGACCGATGTCGAGCTTGACGTCGGCGTCGCTCATCAACAGCGCCTGCGCATCGGTGTTCACCGCAACGAACTCGACCCCACGGAGCCCGGCCTCAATCATCCGGTTGACGGCGTTGACACCACCGCCGCCGACCCCGACAACCTTGATGACTGCCAAGTAGTTCTGAGATGTACTCGCCACGGTGTCGCCTGTCCTCGATCTGTCTTCGCTGGCCCGCCCACCGTCGCGCGCGTCTGGTGCGGGGAAGCAACGACGCGTGTGGACTGCCCTCAGGGTAGTGATCCGGACAGTGTCGAGCCATCATGCACGGTTCCTCCGGCGCGCCCCTCAAGGTGAGGTTGAGGGTTGAGGCTTCTCCGGGGAGATCAACGGGTGGTCGGGTGTGCCGGAGCTGACACGTCGTACACCGTCGCATCGACGGTGAGGAGCGGGACAATCACCTCAGCCTTGAAGGCAGACTCGTCCGCGCTTCCCCAGAGGATGCGGCGTCCCTGCGACAGCGACACCGTGATCGACTCCCCTGTCCGGGCGGACAGTAGCTCCACATCCTTCTTGACGGAAGGGGGAAGGGCATCGGCGACGGTGGCCAGGGCGATGAGCAGCTCGGTGTCGTTCAGGTTCGCGCGCGCTCGGACCGAACCCTTCGGCGCCTTCTCGCTGGTGTTGAAGGCGACGCCGGCGGTGTCGATCCAGGTGAAGGCACCGCCCGAGGCGACCACCAGCGCGACCGAGCGCTCGGTCACCTGGATCTCCACCACATCGGGGGGTCGGACGGCCACGGTCACGGTGTCGACCGCGTCAAGTCCGGCGACCCGCCCGGCGACCGCCTCGGTGTCGAGCCGGGCGAGCGGGGTGCCCATCGGCACGTCCGCGGCCGCGAGCACCTCCTTCTCCGCCACGGCGGAGAGTCCGGTGGTCACCACTGTCCGGGCGGTGAACACCGGCGACCACCCCACCAACCAGACAGCTCCGGCAGCCAGGGCCACCACCCCGACCAGGACCGCACCGACGATGAGCCGCCGCCTGCGGCGTTCGCGGAGCCGTCGCCGACGAGCACCGGTGACGTCGATGAGCGGCGCCGTCACCGGTCACCGCCCAAGCGTGCAAGCAGCGCGGGCCCGAGGGTGGTGACATCACCGGCACCGACGGTCAGCACCACATCGGTGCCGTCAACCAAGTTCGCGAGCAGCGTCACCGCGTCGGCGAGGGTCTCGGCGTCGTAGGCCGTCCGGCCCCGTCGGGTGAGGCCGTCGACGATGAGATGCCCCGTGACCCCCGGGAAATCTGCCTGGTGCTCCCGGGCCGGGTAGATTCCGCACACCACGACCAGATCGGCACGAGTGAGCGCCTCCACGAACTCCGCGACAAACGCCCGGGTCCGGCTGAACAGGTGGGGTTGGAAGGCCACCACCAGCCGACCTCCGGCGGGCACCCGGTCCACGGCTGCGTGCAACAGCGCGGTCAGCTCGGTGGGGTGATGGGCATAGTCGTCGTACACCCGCACGCCAGCAGCGCTTCCCCGGTACTCGAACCTCCGGCGAGTACCCCGGAATGCCGACAGCGCCGATCGGAGCTCCGACCCGGCCCTGCCGAGCGCGCGGCCCACGGCGTAGGCGGCGGCGGCATTGTGGAGGTTGAACCGACCCGGGACCATCAGCTCCAGGGTGCCCTCGTCATCGGGCGCGGTGAGCAGGGCGCGGGTCACCTCCGGAGTGAGTTCCCACCGGCTGAGCCGCACGTCGGCCTCGGACGACTCTCCCACCGTCCACACCTGGGCGCCCCGGCCGTGGGCCGCCTCGGCCAGTGCCGGTGTGTGCGGGTCGTCGGCCGACAGCACCACGCTGGCGACGTCGCGACCGGTGACCAGGCGGAGGAATCCCCGCTCGTAGGCCGCCACACTGCCCCAGTTGTCGAGATGGTCGGCCTCCACGTTGGTGATGGCCACGACGTCGGCAGGGTACTGAAGGAAGGAGCCGTCGGACTCGTCGGCCTCCACCACGAAAGGGCCCTCACCCAGCGCCGAACTCTGGCCGGTGGTGGCGAGCGGCGAGCCGATGACATAGCCCGGGTCAGCCCCGACTCCGGCGAGCATCGTCGCCACCATGCCCGAGGTCGTCGTCTTGCCGTGGGTTCCGCTGACCGCCACCCCGGTGCGCCCCACCATCAGCGCGCCCAGAGCGGCAGACCGGTGCCACACCCGCAACCCGCGGCGCCGGGCCTCCCGAACCTCGGGATTGTCCTCACCGATCGCCGAGGAGACGACCACCGTGCCAGCCCGGCCCAGGTGTGCCGCGTCATGCCCGACGTGGGTACGGACGCCCCGGGCGGCGAGGTCCCGCAGCACAGCGGAATCCTCGCGATCGCTGCCGGACACCTCGACCCCGAGGGCGGCGTAGGCGGCGGCGACGCCGCTCATCCCCGCGCCGCCGATCGCCACGAAGTGAACCGGTCCGAGACGATCAGCGGGTTCGAGCTCCACCGGTGTGATCAGGGCCATGTCAGGCGCGCTCAGCCGTGTCGAGCACCAGGGCTGCCAGCGCTGCCGCGGCATTCTCCGGTACCAGCGAGCGGCAGGTGGCGGCCATGGTCGCCAACCGGTCACTGTCATTGAGCAGGTCGGACACCTCGGCCACCAGGCGGTCCGCGCTCAACGCCTCGTCGGCGACGACGACGCACGCCTCCCGGTCGGCGAGGAAGGAGACATTGCGGCCCTGTTCCCCGTTGCCGTGCGGGAGGGGGACGAAAATGCCGGGAAGCCCGACGGTCGCCGTCTCCATCACCGTGCCGGCACCCGAGCGACCCACCATGAGGTCGGCCGCGGCGTAGGCGAGCTCCATCGCGTCCACGTAGCCGACCGGCCGGTAGACCGCACCGGTACGCGGGTCGGAGACGTCAACGTGGTGGTCGCTGAGATTCTTGGGTCCCAGCACGTGGAGCACGTCGATGCCGGTGCCGATCAGTCGGTCCCGGGCACCCTCGGTGGCGAGATTGATTGACCGCGCCCCCTGGGACCCGCCACTGACCAGAACCAGAGGACGCTCAGTGCCGAAGCCGAGTCCTTCCCTGGCAGCGGCGCGGGTGGCGGCGACATCAAGGTCGGCGATGGCCGAGCGCACCGGCAGGCCGACATACTGCGCACGCGGAAGGGGGGTGTCGGGGAAGGACACCGCGGTGACCTTCGCGAAACGCGCCGCGATCTTGTTGGCCAGGCCCGGCAGGGCGTTCTGCTCATGCAGGACGACCGGCGTGCGCCGGAATCGGGCGGCCAGATAGACCGGCAGCGACACGTAGCCGCCGAACCCCACGACCGCGTCGGCGGCGACCTCGTCCAGGATGGCCCGCGACTCGCCGACCGCCCGCCGCAGCCGGTTGGGAACGCTGAGAAGTTCCCCGGTGAGCCGCCGCGGCAACGGGACCGGTGAGATCATCCGCAGGGGCAGCCCCGCGGCCGGGATGACGTGCGACTCGAGCCCCTTCGGCGTCCCGACGCAGGTGAGGCGAGCCTCCGGGCGGGCCTGACCGATCCGCTCGGCGGTCGCAATCAGCGGTGAGGTGTGCCCGGCCGTTCCTCCGCCGGCCAGAACGATGGAGACCATGTCTTCCTTTCTCAGGAACGGCCGGGAAGGACCGCCGAGTGTCGGCGCTTCGACGTCTTGGATCGGGCCCGTCTCTTGAGCCAGGTACGTGCCTCCGGCTCATCACGGGCACAGGCCACGAGTACCCCGAGAGCGATCAGGTTGGCGAGCAGTGCTGACCCACCATAGGACACCAGCGGGAGCGGCACACCCAGCACCGGCAGCAGTTTGAGCACGACCATGACATTCACCAGCGCCTGTACCATGAACCAGCTGGTCACCCCGGCGGCAGCGAGCCGCCCGAAGAAGGTGGAACTCCGCAGGGCGATCCGCACCCCCGCCCAGCCGAGGACGAGGAAGAGCCCCAGCACCAGCAACGTGCCCACCAGCCCGAGTTCCTCCCCGATGATCGCGAGCACGTAGTCGGTGTGGGCCTGGGACAGGCTCCCCCATTTCTGCCGGCTCGCGCCCAGACCGACGCCGAACCAGCCGCCGGTGGCGAGCCCGTAGAGGGCCTGCATCGGTTGGTGGTTGATCCCGGTGGGATCGGCCGCAGGATCGAGGAAGCCCATGATCCGGGCCACGCGCGAGGGCTGCACCAGCACGAGTGCCCCCAGCCCGGCCGCGGCGATCGCGGCCAAGGAGGCGAGGATACGCAGCGGCGCTCCCACGCACCACAGCATCGCCAGCGTGAGCGCGCCGAGCAGCAGGGCGGTACCCAGATCCCGCTGCAGCACCACCAGCGCCAGCAGCAGGCCGGCGAAGGGAACGAACGGCACAATGAGGTGGCGCGGCTGATCGAGGAGTCGGCGCTTGTTCGCCAGCAGAGCAGCCCCCCACACCACGATGGCGAGCTTGGCGAACTCGGCCGGTTGCAGCCGGAGCATCGAACCGGGCCCGCCGAAGTTGAGCCAGTTCCGGTTGCCGCCGACGTCGTATCCCAGAGGGGTGAACGTCAGCATCAGCAGAACCGCGGTGCCCAGGAAGACCAGCCAGCCCAATGACTGCAAGCGTCCGACCGAGAGACGCGATGTCGCCCAGCCGGCGACGACAGCCACGCCGAGCAGGGCGAGGTGGCGCAGCACGAAGAAGTAGGGATTGCCGAACTGGGTGTAGCTGAAGACGACCGACGCCGACCACACCATCAGGGTTCCCAGACCGAGCAGCAGCGCTGCCGGGACGACCACGAGGAAGACATCAGCCATCGGATGGCTGAGCCAGGCTTCAGCAGTGCCGGAGAAACGGCCGGCTTCGGCGCGCGGACGTCCGGACCGGGTGGGAGTCAGCAGCGCCACCGGGACCTCCTCAGCGATCTCGCAGTCGGGCAACGGCGGCGGCGAAGTCCCGACCTCGGGCGTCGTAGCCGGGCCACATGTCCTTGCTGGCACATCCGGGAGCCAGCAGCACCGTGTCACCGGGCCGAGCCAGGCGGGCAGCATCGCGAACGGCCTGATCCATCACTCCAGTGTCGTCGGACTCCAGCACGATGCGAGGGACATCAGGCGCGTGTCGGGCGAGCGCTGACGCGATGACCTCACGGTCGAGACCGAGAAGCACCGCCCCCCGCAGCCGTTCGCCGTAGCGCTGGACCAGATCATCGAACGAGGTGCCCTTGGCCTGGCCACCGGCAACCCAGACGATCGAGTCGTAGGCACGCATGGAGGAAGCGGCAGCATGCGGATTGGTCGCCTTGGAATCGTCGACGTAGGTCACCTGGTCGATCTCGGCCACGGTCTGGATGCGGTGATCGCCGGGCTCCAGCGCGACCAGGCCCTCCGCGACGGCCTTGGCAGGCACACCGAAGCTGCGAGCCAGCGCGGCCGCAGCGAGGGCGTTCTCGACGTTGTGGGGTGCGAACGGCCGGACATCGCTCAGCCTCGCCACCGGCAATGCCGAGTCGCGGCGCTGAGCCACGAAGGCACGGTCGACGAGCAGGTCATCGACGACACCCAGCATCGAGATCGCCGGTACCGAAGCTCGGAACCCGATCGCCCGGGCCCCCTCGGCGACCTCGGCGTCGGTCACCATCTGCTCGGTCACCGGATCGTCGACGTTGTAGACGCAGGCGTGGGTGACCCGCTGGTAGATGGTCGCCTTGTCGGCGGTATAGGCCGCCAGCGGGTCCTCGGCACCGGCGTACCACTCGAGGTGATCGGGCTGGACGTTGAGCACGACCGCGGAATGCAGCGCCAAGGAGGAGGACCAGTGCAACTGAAAGCTGGACAGCTCGACCGCGAGCACGTCGTAGTCAACCTCGTCGAGCAACGCCTCGATGATCGGACGACCGATATTCCCGACCGCCGCGGTGGTCAACCCGGCAGCGGTCAGCATCGAGGCGAGCATGGCTGTGGTGGTGGTCTTTCCGTTGGTGCCACTCACCCCGAGCCAGGGCACCACCCGGTCCGGCTGCATCATCCGCCAGGCGAGCTCGACATCACCCCAGACCGGAACCCCCCGTTCGGCCGCCTGCACGAGCAGTGGCGCGCTCGGACGCCAGCCGGGCGAGGTGACGATCAGATCGGTCCCCTCGGGCAACCGGTCGGTGGCACCGGGGCCGAGCTCGACCACCACGTCCAGGCGCCGCAGCAGATCGGCTGAGGCCCGATGGGCCTCGCTCGCCGACGCGTCGAGCACGGTGATCCGTCCGGCGCCGAGCGCCATCAGCCCGTCAGCCGCGGCGAAGCCGGCCCGACCGAGGCCGGCCACGACCACCGAGGCCTCCGCCCAGGGCGAGAGCCGATCCGCCACGGCCAGCCATGCCGGACTCATCCGCCCACCAGCCATTCGCCGTAGAACATGCCGAGGCCGGCGGCGAGGAAGATGCCGCAGATGATCCAGAAGCGGACCACGACGGTCTGCTCGGCCCAGCCGACCATCTCGAAGTGGTGGTGCAGTGGGGCCATCTTGAAAAGACGCTTCCCCCCGGTGATCTTGAAGTAGCCCACCTGGAGCACGACCGACAGCGTGATGATGACGAACATTCCGCCCAACACCGCGCCGAGAAGTTCGGTCCGGGTCATGATCGCCAGACCCGCCACGGCACCGCCGAGGGCGAGCGAACCCGAGTCACCCATGAAGATCTTCGCCGGCGAGGTGTTCCACCACAGGAACCCGAAACAGGCGCCGGCCAGGGCCATCGAGATGGCGGCCAGGTCGATCGGATCCCGCACCTCGTAGCACTGCGGTCCCGCCGTGGACAACCGGCCGCACCACTGCGTCGACTGCCAGACGTTGACGATGGTGTAGGCGGCGAACACCATCGTCGACAGCCCTGTCGCCAGCCCGTCGAGACCGTCGGAGAGGTTCACCCCGTTACTGAGGGCCGCGATGATGAAGATCACCCAGATCATGGCCAGCCACAGCGGAAGCTGGAGCCAGGGGACATCGCGGAGGAAGGAGACGAACGGACTCGCCGGGGTGACTCCACGCGAATCAGGGAATTGGAAGACAAGGTAGGCGAAAACCAACCCGATGACGGTCTGCAGAATCAGCTTCGCTCGCGAGTTCAGGCCCAGGCTGCGGGCGCGGGAGATCTTGGTCCAGTCATCGAGGAAACCGACGAAGCCCAGCGCCACGAACAGGCCGAGCAGCAGCACGCCGGAGGCTGTCGGCGGGGTCCAGAGCACCAGGTGGGAGAGAACATAGGCACCAACCACCGCGAGAATGATCGCGATGCCGCCCATCGTCGGCGTGCCCTTCTTCTTCAGGTGCTCCACCGGCCCGTCGTCACGAATGAACTGGCCGTAGCCCTTCCGGACCAGGACAGCGATGGCGACCCGGGTTCCCAAAAGGGTCCCCAGGAGACCAAGCGCGCCCGCGAGCAGGACCATCCTCACGAGTCGGCTCCTTCTTGATCGTCGACCAACGTCAGCGCGACCCGCTCGAGGCCGAGACCACGCGACGCCTTGAGCAGCACGACATCCGCCGGGGTGAGCGTGGCTCGGAGATGTCGTGTCATGTCGTCGATGGTCGCAACGGAGCGAGCCGGACGCGACGATACACCGAACCCCGCCACCATGTGAGCGGCGAAGTCCCCAATCGCGACGAGTTCATCGATGCCGAGTTCAGCGGCCCGACGGCCGACGTCCCGATGCGCCCGGGAGGAATCGTCGCCCAGTTCGAGCATGTCCCCCAGCGCTGCCACCAGGCGGCCCGAACCGCGGCGAAGGCGGGTCAAGGTTCCCAGCGCGGCCAGGACGGCCTCAGGGTTGGCGTTGTAGGCGTCATTGAGGATGGTGACACCGTCGCGGCGCTCGGTCAGCTCCATCCGCCAGGGTGAGCGCGGGATCGCCGTGGAGAGCCGGGTGGCGATCTCCTCGATCGAGAGCCCGGCCGCGGCGGCTGCTCCAGCGGCCGCCAGGGCGTTGAGGACCTGGTGGTCGCCCACCAGACCGAGGGTGACCGGTGCGCTCTCGGCCGCGGCCCCCCGGGCGAGGTGCAGGGTGAAGGAGTGCCGCTGGAGCGGGTCGGCGACGATGTCGGTGGCCCAGATCCGCACTGCGGCGCCGGTCGTGTGGGGATCGGTGACCGCTGAGAAGGCCACGATCGGGGCCGCGGTCCGGGCCGCCATCGCGATGACGCGGGGGTCATCGGCGTTCAGCACCGCCCAGCCCCGGGCGTCGAGTGCCTCGACCAGCTCACCTTTGGCCTGCGCGATGATCGCCGCGGATCCGAACTCGCCCACATGGGCGGAGCCGACGTTGAGGACCACGCCGATGGTCGGCGGGATGATCCGGGCCAACTCCGCCACGTGGCCCAATCCCCGGGCGCCCATCTCGGCGACCAGGAAGCGAGAGTCAGCGGCAACCCGGCAGGCCGTCAGGGGGGCACCGATCTCGTTGTTGAACGATCCGGGCGGGGCGATGGTCGGACCGGCGGACTCAAGCAGATGGGCCACCAGATCCTTGGTGGAGGTCTTCCCGGCGCTGCCGGTGATCCCGACCACCGTGAGGTTCGGAGCGCCGCGCACGATCCAGGTTGCCAACGCCGACAACGCCGCCACCGGATCCGCCACGACGATCTGCGGGATACCGTCGGCAACCGGCCGCTCGACGATGGCCGCCGCCGCGCCGGCCTCCCCTGCCGCTGCGACGTAGGCATGCCCGTCCACGTGTTCGCCGGGCAGTGCGACGAAGAGCGCGCCCGGACTCACCTGCCGCGAGTCGATGACGACCTCGGGGCCGACCAGAACAGTCGGGTTCTCGGCGTGCTCGACGCGGCCGCCGGTCACCTGCGCCACGTCACTCAGCGGTGTGGGTTTCATTCGATGTTCCCCCACTCCTCGCGGATGACCGCGACATCGTCGAACGGCGTGATCGTTCCGCCGATATCCTGCCCGGCCTCGTGGCCCTTGCCCAGCACCGCGACCCAGTCGCCCACCTCGGCAAGGCTCAGCGCCAACCGTATCGCTGAACGACGGTCTCCGCCGTCGATGGCCTCGGCCCCGCGACCGGCGGCGCCGGCCAGGACCGCCTCGCGGATCAGGGCCGGCGGTTCGCTACGAGGATTGTCGTCGGTGACGATGACCACGTCCGCCGCGGCCGCTGCCGCCGCACCCATCGGCTGCCGTTTGGAGGGGTCGCGGTCCCCCCCGGCCCCGAGCACCGCGATCCGGCGAGCACCGGCGGGCAGCGCCCGCAGCGCTTCCGCGACCGCCTGTGGCGTGTGGGCGAAGTCGACCACCGCCTGCGGTGCCCCCGACCCCAGGCCGACCCGCTGCATCCGGCCGGGAACATGGGCCTGGGCCAACCCGGCCGCGGCACGATCCAGGTCCTCACCGGCCGCGGCAACCATGGCAAGCGCGGTGACGGCATTGCTCACGTTGAACCGGCCGAGCATCGATAGGCCGAACTCGGTGACCCCACCGGGGTGACCCAGCCGTACCCACCAGCCCCCCTCGGGCAGTTCCGCGCTCGCCAGGACGCGGAAATCGGCGTCGGCGCCGTTCATCGTGGTCAGTGTGGCGGTGCCGTCAACCCGTACCAGGTCGGCCAGACGCCGTCCCCACCGATCGTCGGTGTTCACCACCGCATGGCGCGTGCGCCCATCGAGGAAGAGCCGCGCCTTGGCGGCGAAGTAGGCCTCCATGGTGGTGTGGAACTCGAGGTGGTCCTGCCCGAGCATGGTGAAGGCGGCGGTGGTGAACCTCAGGGCGTCAACCCGGCGCAGGTCGAGCGCGTGGCTGCTCACCTCCATGGCGATGGTGTCGACGCCGGCCTCGGCCATAACCGCGAGCAGCGCCTGCAGGTCGACGGACTCCGGCGTGGTGATGGTGGTCCGCTCGTCGGCGATGCTTCGCCCTGCGACCCGGAATCCCAGGGTTCCGATCGTGCCGACCTGGCGTCCGGAGGCGGCGAGCGCCGCCTCGAGCAGGAACACCGTGGAGGTCTTGCCGTTGGTACCGGTCACCGCATGCAGGTCGAGACGCTCGCCGGGGTGCCCATAGATGTCGGCGGCCAGGTGCGCCATCACCGCACGGGGATCGTCGGCAACGATCACCGGGAGGCCCGCAGCGTCGGCCAGATCGGCGCCGGCGGCGTCAGTCAGCAGCAGGACCGCACCCGAGGCAGCGGCCGCGGCGGCGAACCTGGCTCCATGAGTGTTGGCCCCCGGCAACCCGACGTAGGCGTCCCCGGCCCGGACCCGGCGCGAATCCAGGGTGATCCCGGTCAGGGTCCCGGCCAACGCCGGGTCCAGCGCTGCGGCCGGCACCCCCGGCACCTGATCCGGGCGACCCGTCACCATCACGATCAGGGCTCCGCGACGAGGGTCTGCTGAGTGCTCGGCACCGATGCGCTCGGCGTGATTCCGTACCGCGGCAGGGCGATCGACATGATGTCACGATAGGCGGGCCCGGCCATCCCGAGGCCGGCACCCATCTGGTCGGGACGGCCGATGAGGACGTAGACCAGAATCTGCGGGTCCTCCGCCGGCGCCACACCGATCATCGACGCCACCTGACCGTTGTAGCCACCCTCGCTGCTCGACAGGCGTGCGGTACCGGTCTTCGAACCGGTCCGGTAGCCGTCGATGCCGATCTTGTCCATGTCGTAGATGGTGCGCTGCTCCATCATGCCGATGACATCGCGTGCGGCCTCCGCCGAGATGACCCGGTGGCTCTCGGGGGCGGCCACCGGGGTCAGGGTGCCGGACTCGTCGGCGGTGGCTTTCACGATGGTGGGAGCGGTGTAGACACCGTCGTTGGCGACAGCGGCCACCGCAGCGGCCATCTGGACCGAGGTGACCGACAGTCCATAGCCGAACGCTATCGAGTCGGCGGTGTAGGAGGGCATGTCCCGCGGCGGCAGCGATCCCGATGCCTCACCCGGAAGCCCGAGGCCCGGTTTCTGGCCGAGCCCGAACGAGGCGAGGTAGTCACGGAGTTCAGCTGATTCCAGATCGCGGGCCGCGGTGATGGCGCCGACATTTGAACTCTTGACCAGGATGCCGCGGGTGGTGATGTCGATGTCCCCGTGACTGAAGGCATCCGACACCTGATGGTCTCCTACCTTGACCGTGGGCCCGATCGCATAGGTCTGGTCGGGAGTGGTGAGACCGGCGTCGATGAGCGCGGACAAGGTCAGAACCTTCTGGACCGAGCCCGGTTCGTAGGCCGCCGAGACGGCCCGGTTGCCCATGTCGGCGGTCTCGCCAGCGCCGGGGTCGTTGCTGTCATAGCTGGGGTAATTGGCCAGGGACAGCAGTTCCCCGGTCTCGACATCCATCACCAGGGCCACTCCCCAGTTGCCGCTGACGGAGTCGACGCGCTCGGCGAGGATCCGCTCGACCATCCACTGCAGGTCCGCGTCCAGGGTCAGCTGCACGTCCTGACCGTCGACAGCCGGGGTCAGCACCTGGGTGCCCAACGGGATTTTTCCGTTCGGCGAGGTCTCATACACCTCACGGCCGGCGACGCCGGCCAACTGCTCCTGGCGGGCGTATTCCAGGCCACCGAGGCCCTTGCCCTCAGACATGAACCCGACCACATTGCTGGCCACGGTCCCCATGGGGTAGACCCGGCGGGGATTCGACTCGGGGAAGATCCCCACGTAGCCGCCGGCGTTGAGGTCGCCGATCATCGCCAGGTAGGTCGTCGAGGGAATCTGCTTGGCCAACAGTTGGTAGCGGGTATCGGCCTTCTCCAGCTTCCGCTGCAGCGTGGAGGCCTTGACGCCGGTGTGCCGCGCGATGATGGCAGCCATCTCCGCCGGGGCGACAGCTGCCTTGGCGCGGTCCGCGTACCGCATCGCCTCGGGCTCCTTGCCGTTGGTCGAGATCATCCGGGGATCGGTCACCACGTTGACCGTCGCCTCGGTGTGGGCGAGCACCGCACCCTGGCGATCAGTGATCTGTCCGCGGGTGGCTGGGAGTTCTCGCGCCACCGTCATCCGCTCGGCAGCCTGGGCGGCCATCGCCTCGGCACTGAGGACCTGGATCTGGACCGCCCGGGCGCCGACAGCGGAAAAGGCGATCGCCACCAGCAGGATGAGCATCCGGAGTCGGAAGGCCGACGGCGCCAGGGCTACCCTGCGCCGCCGACCGGACCGGCGCGTCACGGCGTCTCCCCGGTCTCGGGCTCTGCTGCGGGGTCGGCGGCATCCGCTGTCGGCGCCTCATCGGGCTCCGCATCCGCCTGCCCGACGTCAGCCTGCGCCCCGTCAGGCTGCGCGCCGTCCGGCTGCTCGGTTCTGGTCTGCTCGGCCACCGGCTCAGTGTCCGAGGTCGTGGACACCGCCCGCACGGGCGTCCGGACCGTCAGCTCGGGGAGTTCGTCACCGGTCGCCGGTGCCGCCTCGCCGATCACGGTGCCCGTGGCGAGGTCGATGAACACGCCGTTCTCGTAGGGCACCATCCCCAGTTCGCTCGCCCGTCGCGCCAGTTCCTGCGGTGACTGGGCGGCGTAGACGCGCGCCTCGAGGTCGGAGACCTGATAGCCGAGCTCGGTGGCCTGGCGTTGGGCCTGCCGGACCTCAAAGGCCTGGCTCTGCAGGAAGGTGCTGAAGAAGAGCAGACCCACCGTGCCGGCGACCAGGATCCCCACCATGAGCACCGCGAAGCCTCGGGTCGACAATCGCCGCGGCGGGCGGGGCAGCCCCCGCAACCGGGGGCGGCCCTGACCAGCGGCCTGCCCCAGCCGCCGCGGCGCCTCCCGTAGTGCCTGCCATGCGGTCACGCCGCCACCTCCGTTCGTTCCACCACGCGCAATCGGGCCGATGCCGCGCGAGGGTTCAGAGCCGATTCCTCGACCGTGGGCCGCTCGGCACCGCGGGTGAGGAGGCGGAACCGGGCGCGATGCGCGTCCGGGACCACGGGAAGGCCCCGCGGTGCGGTGTCGGTGGAGGCGTCGCGGAAGACGTTCTTGACCTGCCGGTCCTCCAGCGAGTGATAGGCCAGCACTGCGAACCGCCCCCCGGGGGCGAGGACGTCGAGTGCGGCGGGGAGCAACCCTTCGAGCGCGACAAGTTCGGCGTTGACCTCGATGCGCAGCGCCTGGAAGGTGCGCTTGGCTGGATGGCCTCCGCTGGCGCGGGATGCCGCGGGGATCGCCTCGCTCAGCACCTGGACCAGGCGAGCACTCGAGGTGAACGGTTCCTCAACGCGCGCAGCCACGATCCGACGGGCGATCCTGTCGGCGAAGCGTTCCTCACCGTAGTCGCGAAGGATCCGGGCCAGGTCCCGCACCGGGTAGGTGTTGACGATGTCGGCAGCAGTACGCGTGGCGCCTTGACCCATCCGCATGTCGAGCGGCGCGTCGACAGCGTAGGCGAACCCGCGCTCGGCCCGATCGATCTGCAACGAGCTCAGGCCCAGGTCGGCCAGGATGGCCTGCACCGCGACGATCCCGAGATCGGAGAGCACCTCGGCGAGTTCGTCGTACACGGCCCGTACCAGGGTGACCCGGTCCCCGAAGGGCGCCAGTCGGGCGCCGGCCAGCTCGAGGGCCTCGGGATCGCGATCAATCCCCACCAGCCTCGCCGCCGGGCACCCGGTGAGCATCGCCTCGGCGTGACCGGCGAGGCCGAGGGTGCAGTCGACGTAGGTTCCTCCGTCGGTGAGGGGTGGCCGAAGCAGCGCGCGGACGCGGTCAAGCATCACCGGCACGTGAACTGCACCCGTCATCATCCCTCCTTCCCTCGTCCGGCAGACGGGGTTTCGATCCGGAGAGACCACCTGGCACCGGGGAAGTGGTGTCAGGGAGTCACCCCGGGTCGAAGCCTCATCCTCCGGACATCCCCGGCGCGAGCGCCTCGTCCAACGCCGCGAACGCCTCGTCCTGCTCGGCCTCATAGCTGGTCCATGCCGCCAGGTCCCACACCTCGATCCGGTTGAACGCACCGATCACGGCGATCTCCTTGTCGAGGGCCGCATAGGCCCTCAGCAACGGAGGGATGGTCACGCGTCCCTGCTTGTCCGGCGCTTCCTCCGAGGCGCCGGCGGCGAAGGTCCGCTGGAAGTCGCGGATACCCCGCACGGTCGCCGATCCGGTCAGGGCCGCCTGCGCCTGCTCGGCGAACACCGCAGGGGTGTAGATCGCCAGGCACCGTTCCTGCCCCTTGGCGATGACGAGACCGTCAGCCAACTCGTCGCGGAAACGGGCAGGGAGGACGAAGCGGCCCTTCTCGTCGAGCTTGGGGGTGTGCGTCCCCAGGAACATGGCCAGCCTCCTCTCCCCACTTTCCTCCACTGCTCTCCACATTTACCCACATTCCTCCACTGAGTTCAATCTCAGCACCCCTGAACCGCCGAAATCCCCTCCCTCGGTCCTGACAACGCGCTCCGCGGGCCGCGGATAGGCTTGGCGTGTGACGAACCTGAACGAACCGTCGGACGTGTCCACGGCCACCGGGCTGACCGACCGCCTCCGCGGCAGCATCGCCACCGTCATTGAGGGAAAACCCGAGGCCATCGACACCGCCCTGGTGGTCCTGCTGGCCGGCGGACATCTGCTCCTCGAGGACGTCCCCGGCGTCGGCAAGACGATGCTCGCGAAGGCACTGGCCCGCAGCATCGACGCCTCGGTGCACCGGATCCAGTTCACCGCCGACCTGCTGCCCGGCGATATCACCGGCGTTTCGGTCTACTCCCCGACCAGCGGCGAGTTCTCCTTCAAGCCCGGCGGGATTTTCGCCAACCTCGTCATCGGCGATGAGATCAACCGCGCCTCACCGAAGACCCAGTCAGCCCTGCTGGAGGCGATGGAGGAGCACCGGGTGTCGGTGGACGGGATCAGCCATCCGCTGCCCGAGCCCTTCATGGTGTTCGCCACCCAGAACCCGATGGAGATGCAGGGCACCTATCCCCTGCCCGAGGCCCAGCGGGACCGCTTCATGGCGCGCGTGTCCATGGGGTACCCCAACGCCACCTCCGAGGTCGCCATGCTCGACCACCACGGTTCCGACGATCCGCTCGCACGCCTCCGCCCGGTGGCGACCGGTGCCGAGGTCCTCAGCGCCCGCGACGCCGTTCGCCGGGTCTACGCCGCACCTACGATCAAGGACTACGTGGTCGCTCTGGTGGCAGCCACCCGGGCCGATGACAACCTGCGGCTCGGCGCCTCACCCCGGGCATCGCTGCAATTGCTGCGGGCGGCGCGAGCACGGGCGCTGATGAACCGTCGGTCGTATCTCATCCCCGAGGATGTCGCGAGCCTGGCGGTGGCCGTGCTGGCACACCGGGTACTGCTCGGACACCGGGCCCACCTCTCCCAGACCTCAGCCGCCGACGTGGTCGCCCGGATCACCGCCGCGGTCCCTGCACCCCGGACTGAGTGAGTCCGTGACCTGGCCGCGTCCTACCGCCCGGGCCGCAGGGTTCGCAGCCCTCGGCGCCGTAGTCCTGCTCGGCGCCTGGGCGTCCGGCCAGCAGGACCTGTTGTGGGTCGGAGTGTTCTGCTGGGTGGCGCCCGTCCTCACCCTCGGCGTGTCGCTCCTCACCGGGCCGACGCTTCAGGCACGCCGCACCGTCTCGCCGGAGGTGGCCCACCGGGGTGACGATGTCACCGTCACGCTCACGCTGGCAGCGTCCGACGCGACCGCGCCACCGACCACCGTCGAGGACGACCCTGGCCCCGCCCTGGGTCCGCCACACGCGTTCCGTCTCGACCCGGTCCGCCACGAACAGGCCCGCGCACGCTACCTGCTGCGTCCCCGGCGGCGCGGACGCTTCGCGCTGGACCGCTGCCGCTACTCCACCGAGGACCCGTTGGGCTTCTGGCGGCGGGCCCGGGACCTCCCGCTGCACACCCCGCTGCTGATCGCACCCCAGGTGCACGCGCTCCCGAGCGTGAACCTCCCGGTGCACGGGGACCTGGGTGAGACCCCGCTGCCGCGCACCGCGCAGATCGGCCCCGACGATGCCACGGTTCGTTCCTACGCCGCCGGGGACGACGTGCGGCGGATCCACTGGCGCGCCACCGCGCACGTCGGCGACCTGATGGTGCGACGCGAGGAGGCGGCATGGGACCCGGCTGCCTGGATCCTCCTCGATTCCCGCGCCGGCTCCCATGCCGCGGCCTCCGGGGAGTACCCGGGCTTCGAATGGCTGGTCAGCGCGGCAGCGTCGATCGGGCTGCGCCTGCTCGCCGACGGCTATTCGGTCGGACTCATCGATGCCGAGGGCCGGGTCGACACGGTCGACCAGCACGACCAGGGAGGAACCGCACGCTGGCTCGAGCCACTGATCGATGTGGAGGTCGTCGGCGTGGAGGATCTGCACGATGCGGTCAGCCCGCTCACCGCCGGCGCGCGGGACGGTGTGGTCATCGCGCTGCGGGCCGGGCTCGATGACACCGCGACTGATCCGTTGTTGAGCCTCGGGTCGTCCGCGCTGGCGCGTGTGGCCCTGGTGCTGGACTCTCCCGCCACGGCGAGCAGCGACGGCGGCGTTCTCACCGACCATGGCTGGGTGGTGCGGGCCACCGGCCCCGGCGGCGACCTCGCCGCCGACTGGAGCCGTCTCGGCACCTGGGGGGGAGCCTCATGAACCGTCCCGACCGGGTCCGCCTGGCCCTCGCCGCGGCCCTGATCGGCCAACTGGTGCCCTGGCGCTCCCTCACCACCGATGTTCTCAGCCTCATCTGGGCGGCGACCGCGGTGGCCCTGGTCGCTGGCGCCGGAAAACTGGGAGCCCTGGTGGGCCGCAACCCGCTGCCCACCCAGATCCTGCTCGCCGTCGCCACCGTCGCGGTCAGTATCGGGCTGAGCCACGGATGGTCGGCGGTGCTGGCGGCGGGCAGCATCCCTGCTGCCGTCGTGCAATCGGCCCACAGTGCCGCTCCACTGCCGCCCAGCGTGGGCGGAACGGTGATCGTCGTCGGCATCTGGGCACTGGCAGCGGTCCTGGGCGAGGCGCTCGCGGTGGCGACCAGGCACGTCTGGGTCGCCGCTCTCCCGGTCCTGACCCCGTACGTGATCCTGGCGGTGGCGCTTCCGCCCCCGGCCCGGTTCTCCGAGTTCGCCCTCGCCGCCGCCGGGGTGGTGCTGGTACTGGTTGCCGCGGCACCGACCGGCTCGCGGATCCGTTCACTGCGGACCGCCCTGGTGGCGATCGGCGTCACCGCGCTCGCTCTCGCCCTCACCTGGGCGATCGTGGGACTCCTCCCCACCCTCAGCGTGCCGATCCAGCGCGCACCGGTCCAGATGAACGATCCCTCACTGGACCTCAAGCGCAACCTCGTCCGCGGCAGCGATGAGGTGATCATCCAGTACACCACCGATCCCGGGTCCCCGACCCGACTCCGGCTGGCGACGCTGCCGCGTTTCACCAGCAATGGATTCGGGCTGCAGAATGTCGCCCTGTCCGCTGGCCCACTGCCCGACCCACCAGGGCTCGACCGACCCGGGGAGGGCCGCACCACCACCGTCACTGCGGTCGGCTTCGCCAGCGAGTGGCTTCCCGTCCCCTACGCCCCGCGGCAGGTCGAGGTCGAGGGGACCTGGGGCCACACGGTCGACACCCTCGACATCCTGAGTCTGGCCGAGCGGGGCCGGGAGAGCGCGACGCTGGGTCTGACCTATGCCGTGGAGAGCCTCGACGTGGCCCCGACCGGTGCTGAGGTGGCCGACGCGAGAACCTCCTTGGAGGACGGCCGCGACTCCTTGGTCGAACTGCCCGACGAGGTGAATCCCGAGATCCGCGAGCTGGCCGACACCATCACCGAGGGCGCCACCACCGATGGGGCGGCGGCGCAGGCGATTGAGACCTATCTCCGGTCTGACCGATTCAGCTACGACCTGAGCGTCCGTTACGACGGGGACTCCCTGGAGACTCTCGACGACTTCCTGTTCGGGAGCCGATCAGGGTACTGCGAGCAGTTCGCCGGCGCGATGGCCGTGCTGGCCCGCGCCGAAGGCATTCCGTCCCGCGTCGTGGTCGGCTTCACCTCGGGAACCGTCACCGAGGAAGGGACCTGGAATCTGACCGAACGTGACATGCACGCCTGGCCCGAGCTGTGGCTCGACGGCTGGGGCTGGGTGGCCTTCGAACCCACACCGGCGGCGGGCTCCGGGGTGAGTGATGCCGAGGTGCCCGGCGATGCCGAGGTGAGCCCGAGCCCTCAACCGTCGCAGGAGCCCGCTCCAGCATCACCACTCCCGCTGCCCTCACCGTCAACCTCGGCCACCCCTGAAGCCGAGGTCGATGAGTCGGGAGCCGCCACCACCGGGACCCCCTGGGCGTGGGCCCTGGTGGCCCTGCTGGTCGTGGCCGGGGGGCTGCTGGTCTGGGGCTGGCCCCGCCTGACCCGCCGAATCCGGCGCCGGGCCAGGCTTCGCGGCAGCGGCGATGCCCGCGCCGACGCCTTGGCAGTGTGGGCCGAGATCGGTGAGTCGGTCAGCGATGCGGGACTGGTGTGGCCGCCCGGCTCACCGCGGTACGCGGCAGCCGAGTTGACCTCCACCGTCGCCGAGGAGAAAGCTCAACAGGCCCTCGATCGTCTCGCCATCGCCGCCGAGCGAGCCCTCTACGACCACAGCGAGGCCGAGCCCCCTGCGGTCGCCGCTGAGGATGTCTGGATTGTTCTGGATGCGATCGCGATGCACGGCCGAGAGACCCAGCATCCGCGCCGGGCCCAACGGTGATCAGGCCTCAGAAGCCCTCGTCCTGGCCGCGCCGCCACTTGTCCTGATCAATGAGATGGTCATCGGCGTCGTCGGCTGCCTCGTCAGAGGGATCGATGCGACGCCAAGAACTCAGAGCAACAATGGTGGCGGCGAACATCACCACGAAACCGATCACGCTGATGATCCACCCGAACTGCATGCCAGCGATAAGCGCCCCGACACCGACGACGAAGGCGATTCCCGCCACGGCGGCACGGCGACGGTGCAGCGTTCCATTGCTGACCCCTCGCAGCGTGTGCGCGAGTCGGGGATCCTCCGCTGCGAGGTCGGCCGCAAGCTGCTCAAAGCGACGTTGCTCCTGCTCTGACAGAGCCATCGCACCTCCTCGTCCTTCGGATGGGACCAGTGTAGGCGTCCGAAGACGCAAACGGAACTGCATCGCGCCGCCAACAGCGCTCACTGTCGGTCGCCGGATCAGCCACGACCATCGGGTCCCCGCGTCAGGCGTGCGGCATCCCGGAAAGCACCCGCGTCCCGGAGCAGGTCATCGGCTTCCCGTGCGCTGATCAGCGCGACGGCACCCGCCTCCACCACCTGCCGACGCGTCTGGTGCAGGGCGAAATGGTCCGCCCACTCAGCGAGCTCCGGCGCGACCTGTGCGACAACGGCCCACACGCTGCGGCGCTCCCGTAGTCGGGGACGACGGGAGGCGAGCACCCAAGCAGCCACGCGCAGCGCCGCCCGGTGGGCGGCAATGTAGCGTTCCGCCGGCACCCCTGCCGCCTCAGCGGCAGCCAGCGCGGCCCTGATGTCGTCCAACGCCTCGTCCAGCGCCGCCTGGTCCAACCCGGGCCGAACCGGGGCCGCGCCCGAACTGATGGCCGCAGGACGCACCTCGGCCGCCATCAGTCCCCCACCGACCACGCCCACCGCTCATCGCCGGCCAGGACCTGCTCGGCCAGCAGACATGCGGGGCGGCCCCCGCTACCGCCCCCCTCACCGACACCGACGTCGGTCGGCTTGTCATCGTTCCTCATGACCGAACCCTTCAATCGAACATATGTTCGATACACCCTCCCACTGATGACCTCCAGCGTCAACCGAGGGGCGCCAGGAAGTCGCGGAGCTGCGCGGCATAGCCGACAGGATCGTCGTTGAAGGAATCCACATGGTCCGACGCCGTCTCCACGTAGGTGACCAGATCGGGTCGGTCGGCCGCCAACGCACGGCTGTCGGTGACCGGGACCACGGTGTCGGCTCTCCCGTGGATGAGCAGGGCAGGCACCGTGAGATGATCCGACGGGCGCAGATGGTCGACCTCGGACCAGGCCAGTCCGAACCGCAGGTTGGTGACCACTTTGGCGCCCCAGAGGAGACTGCCGGGCACCGGATAGCCCAACGATGCCGCCTGATGGTCGACCGCGGCGCTGAGATCCAACAGCGGTGAGTCGAGGATGACCCCCACCACTGCGGGAGAGGCACCGTCGCGGAGATGAGCCATCACGATGGCGCCACCCATGGAACCGCCCATGAGCACCACCTCCTCAGCCCCCGAGGCGACGGCCAGATCCACCGCAGCGGCGAGGTCGGCCTTCTCTGTCAGCCCGAACCCGTACTCGCCGCTGGGATCGGTGGGGGAACCTGGATCGTTCCGATAGGCGATGGTGAGGGTGGTGACACCCAGCTCATGCAGGGCGGCCAGCTGCCCGAGCCAGTCGGCGCGGACACCGCCCCGCCCATGGACCATCACCACCCAGAGGCCGGCCCGGTCGCCCGATCCGTCGACCAGCCAGGCCGGCGTGCGCCCGAGGCCTGCATCGTAGGCCACCTCCTCGAAGGGCAGCCCGGCGGTGCCCGGATCCTCAGCCGCATCGTCGCGGACGACGCGCTCCAGCGTTCCGGCATAGATCTGGTCGGAGAAATACCAGCCGCCGACCAGGTGGAACGCCAGCCCGACGACCAGCGTCACCACGGCGATCCGGCGCACCCGTCGCCACCACCGACTCCGCACCATGTCGGCCATCGTAGGGGCGCATCGGGCGCGGCGAGCACAGCTCGGGTGCGACGCCGAGGTGCGAGG
>JBKEBV010000061.1:0-40258 GCA_047973315.1 Propioniciclava sp. | reverse complement strand
CCGCGGCCCATGCGCTCGATGGCGCTGGAGAAGTCGAGGTACACGCCGCGGCGACGTCTGCGGGTCTCGCCGGTGGTGTGGTCGAGCTCCTCCACCTCGGGGCCGACGCCACGACCCTCGTCGCAGCGGTTCTTCGCCTGACGGGAGGCGATGTCGCGCGGGACAAGGTTGCCGAAGGCCGGGTAGATCCGCTCCAGGTAGTAGTCGCGATCCTCCTCGGGAATCTCGCGGGGGTCCTTGGTGCAGTCCTCGGCGTTCTTCGGCACCCAGATGCGTCCGTCGTTGCGCAGCGATTCGCTCATCAGCGTGAGCTTCGACTGGGTGTCACCGTGCACCGGGATGCAGGTCGGATGGATCTGCGTGTAGCACGGATTCCCGAAATAGGCTCCCTTGCGGTGCGCCCGCCAGGAGGCGGTCACATTGCAGCCCATCGCGTTGGTGGACAGGAAGAAGACGTTGCCGTATCCGCCGGTGGCGAGCACCACGGCGTCGGCGGTCCACGCCTCGATCGCCCCGCTCACCATGTCCCGGGTGACGATCCCGCGCGCGACACCGTCGACCGTGATGAGCTCCATCATCTCGTGTCGGGTGTGCATCTGAACCGTGCCGGCGTGCACCTGACGCTCAAGAGCCTGGTAGGCACCGATGAGCAACTGCTGGCCGGTCTGGCCCCGGGCGTAGAAGGTGCGCTGCACCTGCACGCCACCGAAGGAGCGGGTGTCGAGCAGACCGCCGTACTCCCGGGCGAACGGGACCCCCTGGGCGACGCACTGGTCGATGATCCTCGCGCTCACCTCGGCCAGCCGGTAGACGTTCGTCTCCCGGGCGCGGTAGTCCCCACCCTTGACCGTGTCGTAGAACAACCGGTAGGTGGAGTCATTGTCGTTGCGGTAGTTCTTCGCCGCATTGATGCCCCCCTGGGCGGCGATCGAGTGGGCGCGGCGAGGGCTGTCCTGATAGCAGAAGTTCAGGACGTTGTAGCCGGCCTCACCCAAGGTCGCCGCCGCAGCGCCACCGGCCAGGCCGGTGCCCACCACGATGACGGTCAGCTTTCGGCGGTTGGCCGGATTGACCAGACGGGCGTTGAATTGCCGCGCGGGCCACTTCTTCTCGATCGGTCCGGCCGGGGCCTTGGTGTCGTGGATCTCCTCACCAAGGGTGTAGAAGTCGGTGTCATTGGCCAGAGTCGTCATCAATTCACCCATCCGAGGAGGACCGCCATCGGCATGCACATGAAGCCGACGAACAGCAGAACAGCGATCACCCACGCGAGCCCGTTGAGGAAGGCGCGGGCCATCGGGGACGTGTTGGCCCCCAGGGTCGCCAGCGCGCTCCAGACGCCGTGGCGCACATGCATGGTCACCGCGATGATCCACAGCGCGTAGGCCAGCACCAGCCACCACTGGCTGAAGCTGGCGATCACCATGGCATAGGGTTCCGTGCCGGCCTCGAAGCCGGTCGTGACGGTCTGCGTTGTGAACTGCAGCAGATGGAAGATCAGGCCGAAGAGCAGGATGACACCACCCCAGCGCATCGTGCGGGCCGCGTAGGTCTGCGCGAGCCGGTTCGTGGTGACGTACTTGCTGCTGCTCGCGTCCAGGGCTCGGCGCCACAGCGTGGCGGCGCAGTACACGTGGATCACGATCGCGGCGAGCATCACCACCCGGAAGATCCAGATGAACCACCCCTCGGGCATGAAGGGGTAGAGCACCTCGAACTTCAGCCAATGGGCGTAGTGGTCGAATTCCTCCGGACCCAGGAAGACCTTGAGATTGCCGAACATGTGCACCAGCAGGAACATGACCATGATCAAACCGGTGATGGCCATGAGGACCTTCAGTGCCACGGTCGACCGCAACGCCCGCTGGTGGGGAGTCAGTGTCATTGTCACGGTGAACACCTTAGACCTGTGACCCCCGGCCACGCCCGGTGTCCCGCGAATCCCACCGAAGATGACGATCCGTCTCATGCCGGAGCACGAGCACCTATTTAGGGAGGGATTTCCTTGTCTAATTCAGCGGATTTCCGGGTGGGTTGAGCAGGTCCGGGCGCCGCTCCCGGGTCCGGCGTCGCGACTGCTCGGCGCGCCACTCCGTCACCCGGCCGTGGTGCCCCGACAGCAGCACGTCGGGGACCTGGAAACCCCGCCAGGCGGCAGGCCTGGTGTACACCGGATACTCCAGCGCTGCCTCGCCGGCCAGCGCGTGGGACTCCTCCACCAGACTGTCCGGATTGCCCAGGACCCCGGGCAGTAGCCGGACGACCGCCTCCATGATCGCCAGGACCGCGACCTCTCCCCCGTTGAGGACATAGTCCCCCAGGGAGACCTCCCGGACCGGCATCCGGGTCCGGGCGTACTCCAAGACACGCGCGTCGATGCCCTCGTACCGCCCGCAGGCGAACATCAGGTGCGGCAGGGCCACCAGGTCATGGGCGGTCTGCTGTCTGAACGGCTCACCGGCGGGCGTCGGGACGATCAGGGTGGGCGTCGACCACGCCTGGCCGAGCAGGCTGTCGATGGCCTCCCCCCAGGGCTCGGGACGCATCACCATCCCGGCGCCGCCGCCGTAGGGGGTGTCATCCACCGTGCGGTGCCGGTCGTGGGTCCAACCGCGGAGGTCGTGGACCTGCCAGTTGAGGAGTCCCGCACGTCTCGCGCGGCCGATCAGCGACAGGTCCAGCGGAGCGAAGTAATCGGGAAAGATGGTGACGACATCGGCATACATCAGGCGTCCTCGGTGTCGGGATCACCCAGCAGTCCGCCAACCTCGGCAATGCCGACGTACCCGGCGTCCACGTCAACCACCGGCACCAGCTCAGCCACGAAAGGCACCTGGTAGAACCCGTGGTGAGTCTGCACCACCAGTGAATCGTGGGCCGGAAGATGGACGACCTCACTCACCTGACCCACCGTCTCCCCGGCCCGGTTCTGGACCGCCAACCCCACCAGCTGGCGGTCGTAGTACTCATCCGCACTGGCCGGAACCTCCCCGGCGGGCACCCGGGCCCACAGGTCAGCCCCGCGTAATTCCTCCGCAGACGACCGGTCGCTGATGCCGGCGAAGGTGACCAGCAGCGCTCCCGCGTGCGCCCGCGTCGCTGCCACCCGTAGCCGACGCTGCGGCGTGCTGAGGTCCGCCCCGACAGCGAAGCGGCGCTCGGGCTCATCAGTCCGGACCCGGACCGAGACCTCACCGCGCAGCCCATGGGCCCGGCCAACGGTTCCCACCAACACCTCAATGGTCCCGCTCATCGCGTCATCCTCCCCCGGACATGAGTGATCCCCGGGCCCGCGTCGGACCCGGGGATCACCCGATGGATCAGTTCCGCCGTCCACGGCGGTCGACATCGACGAAGTCGACGCGGACCTGCTCACGGCCAGCCAGGGCACCGATCACGGTGCGCAGCGCACCGGCAGTTCGCCCTTGACGACCGATCACCTTGCCGATGTCCTCAGGATTGACGCGCACCTCGAGCGTGCGCACCCGGCGCCGCTCGATATCGGCCACCGTGACATCGTCGGGGTTGGCCACGAGGCCACGGACCAGGTGGTCGAGTGCGTCGGCAAGCATAATCAGGCCTCGTCGGCGGCGGCAGCCTCGGCCGGCACCTCGGCCTCGGGCTCGTCGGCAGCCTTCTTCTTGCTGGTGATCGCTCCGGAGGCAGGCTCGTCGTCGGCCTCGGCCAGCGCCTTGTTGAAGATCGCCAGCTTGTCCGCCTTCTCGGGCTGCGGCGTGATTCCGGAGGGAGCCTCCTCGCCAGTGAAGGTCTGCCAGTCGCCCGACAGCTTCAGCAGCTTGGCGACGGTTTCGGTCGGCTGAGCACCGACACCGAGCCAGTACTGGGCGCGGTCGGACTTGATGGTGATGATCGACGGGTCAGCCTTCGGCTGGTAGATGCCGATCTCCTCAATGGCGCGCCCGTCACGCTTGGTGCGGGAGTCCATGACGACGATGCGGTACTGCGGTGCGCGGATCTTGCCCATCCGCTTGAGACGAATCTTGACAGCCACGAGTGTGGTTTCTCCTGTTGAAGCATGCTCCCGGAAGGAGCGGATCGGGTGAACTACCGTCCGGTGTGGGAACCCCGGTGCCGACAGTTCGGGTGGACGTGCTCGCAGGCGTGAGAGGGCACCTGCGGACACAACGCACCGGCCATTGTGCCAGACAGGCCGATACCGGGCCAACCGGGCGCGACCGGCCCGCCCGAGGCCGTACCGGCCGGGCGTTGAGCATGGTTGGTTGCCTCAGCCCGAAGCAGGCGACCCCCGGATTCAGACTCGACGGCCCACCCGGCGTCCGCGCAGCAGCATCAGCTCCGGATGCCCCAGGGCCGTGACGTCCTCGCGGGGGTCGGCTGACAACACGACCAGATCGGCCGGGGCCCCCTCGACGATGGCCGGGCGCCCCAGCCAGGTCCGCGCGCGCCAGGAGGCGGCCCCGAGCGCGAACTCCGCACCCCCGAGCCGGGACAACAGGGCCACCTCGTCCGGGAGGACGCCGTGGGCGATGCTCCCGCCGGCGTCGGTTCCGGCATAGATCGGAACGCCCGCATCGACAGCGGCGCCGATGGTCTGGAAGCGGCGGGCGTGGAGCGCCCGCATGTGTGCGGCATAGCCGGGGAACTTCACCTCCGCGGCCCCGGCGATGCGCGGGAACGTCTCGATGTTGATGAGTGTGGGGACCAGCGCCACCCCACGCTCGGCCATCACTGCGATGGTCACCTCATCGAGCCCGGTGCCGTGTTCGATCCCGTCGATGCCCGCCTGCACCAGTTCGGTCACCGACTGTTCGTCGAAGCAGTGGGCGGTGACCCGGGCACCCTCCTCGTGCGCTGCGGCGATCGCCTGCCGGGCCACCCCCACCGGCCACAGCGGTCGCAGGTCGCCGACCTCGCGGTCGATCCAGTCGCCGACGAGCTTCACCCATCCGTCACCGTGCCGCGCCTGCCGTCGGACCTCCGCGACGAGGGCGTCGGGTTCCACCTCGGCGGCATAGTTGCGCAGGTAGCGACGCGGCCGGGCGATGTGGCGTCCCGACCGGATGATGGCCGGGAGGTCCTCGCGGTCGTCGATCCAGCGGGTGTCGGCCGGTGATCCGGCGTCCCGGATGAGCAGGGTTCCAGCGTCCCGGTCGGTGAGCGCCTGCTGCTCGGCCGTCGCGGCGTCAGTAGCCCCATGAGCGTCGAGACCGATGTGACAGTGCGCATCGACCAGCCCGGGCAGGATCCAGCCGCCGGCGGCGACGGTGACCGCATCGGCCACGGGGTCAAAAGTGACCTGACCGTCCACCACCCACAGGTCCGCCACCTCCCGGTCGGGCAGCAGCACGCCATGCAGATGCAGACGGTCCACGAATCAGCCCTTGCCGCCGCCCTGGTCGAGCATCTTCTGCAACTCGGGCGGCAACTGGAAGTCGGCCATCTGCTGGGCGCCGTCGGCCTCGGATCCGGGCACCCCGAAGGCCGACCCGGCCGGCACGATCGGCTTCGGAGCCGCCGAGGCGGCCCGCCGGGCGGGGTTTCCGGACACGCCCTTGCGATTTCGGCTCTTCTTCCCCGCTTTCTGCTGCTTGGGCCGACGCGCTCCCCCGCCAGGCATACCGGACATCCCCGGCATACCACCGTTGCCCATCTGCTTCATCATCTTGCGGGTCTCCATGAAGCGGTTGACCAGGCCGTTCACATCGGAGACCTGGGTCCCCGACCCGAGCGCGATCCGGCTTCGCCGTGACCCGTTGAGCATCTCGGGGCGGGCGCGCTCCTCAGGGGTCATGGAGTAGATGATCGCCTCGATGCGGTCGATCTCCCGCTCGTCGATGCCAGCGATCTGGTCCTTCATCTGACCCATCCCGGGCATCATGCCCAGGATCTTGCTCATCGGGCCCATCTTCCGGACGGCCTGCATCTGCTGCAGGAAGTCGTCCAGCCCGAAGCCCTTTCCCTTCATCAGCTTCTCGGCCGCCTGACGACTCTGCTCGGCGTCGAAGGTCTTCTCCGCCTGCTCGATGAGGGTCATCAGATCGCCCATGTCGAGAATGCGCGACGCCATCCGGTCGGGGTGGAACAGGTCGAAATCAGCCAACGCCTCGCCGTTGGAGGCGAACATGATCGGCTTGCCCGTCACCGTGGCGATCGACAAGGCCGCGCCACCACGGGCGTCACCGTCAAGCTTGGAGAGCACAACCCCGTCGAAGCCCACCCCGTCGGCGAAGGCCCGAGCGGTGTTGACAGCGTCCTGGCCGATCATCGCATCGACGACGAAGAGCACTTCGTCGGGCGAGACCGCCGCGCGGATGTCGGCCGCCTGCTGCATCAGTTCGGCGTCGACACCGAGTCGGCCGGCGGTGTCGACGATCACTGTGTCATAGAGCTTCCGCTCGGCCTCGGCGAGGGACTCCCGCGCCACCGATACCGGATCCCCCACGCCGTTGCCGGGCTCGGGGGCGAAGACCGGAACCCCGGCCCGCTCGCCGACGATCTGGAGCTGGTTGACCGCGTTCGGGCGCTGCAGGTCACACGCGACGAGCAGCGGTGTGTGCCCCTGCTCGCGCAGCCACCGGCCGAGCTTGCCGGCCAGGGTTGTCTTGCCCGATCCCTGTAGTCCGGCCAGCATGATCACCGTCGGCGGCTTCTTGGCGAAGCGCAATGGTCGCGCCTCCCCGCCGAGAATCTCGACGAGTTGAGCGTTGACGATCTTGATGATCTGCTGGGCCGGATTGAGCGCCTGGCTCACTTCCGCGCCGGCGGCCTGCTCCCGAACGGCGGCGGTGAACTGCTTGACGACGTCGAGGTTGACGTCAGCCTCCAACAGCGCCAGCCGGATCTCGCGGACGGTCGCATCGATGTCGGCCTCCGACAGGCGTCCCTTCCCGCGCAGGTTGCGGAAGGCGGTCTGGAGACGGTCTTGCAGGGTGTCGAACATGCGGGCCCTCTTGTCCGGCGGAAAAGTACCCGCTCAGCCTACCGGCTCACCAACGCGGCCAGCTGTCGCGGCAGCTGCTCGCTCGTCGAAGGTCAGCTGGACGAAGACCAGATCCAACCAACGCCCGAACTTCCTCCCGGTCTGCGGCAACCTGCCCACCTCGGTGAAGCCGAGCCGCTGGTGCAGCCGCAGTGAGCCGGTGTTGTCGGCACTGATCACCCCGAGCAGCACGTGCACGCCAGCCTCCCCGGCGGCGGCGATGAGTCCGGTCAGCAGCCGGGTGCCAACCCCGGCGCCCTGGGCGGAGGCAGCGACGTAGACGGTGTGTTCCCGGGTGTGGGCGTAGCCGGGCTTGTCCCGGAAGGGCGCCCAGCCGGCATAGCCGAGGATCTCGCCGGCGCGTTCAGCCACCAGGACCGTGTCCCCGGTCGCGGCACGATCGATCAGCCAGCGGCGTCGCTCCTCGACGGTCTGTGCGGTCGTGTCCCAGGTGGCGGTGCTGGTGTGGACGAAGGCGTTGTAGATTCCCGCAATCACCGCCGCGTCCGCCGGTACAGCCGAGCGGATGCGGACCTCATTCACCCAGCAGCCCGTCGACGAAACCCTCCGCGGTGAAGGGGGCCAGGTCGTCGGCACCCTCCCCCAGCCCGATGAACTTCACCGGCACCCCGAGCTCACGTTGCACCTGCACCACGATGCCCCCCTTGGCCGACCCGTCCAGCTTGGACAACACGATGCCGGTGACCTCGGTGACCTCATTGAAGACCCGCGCCTGCACCAGGCCGTTCTGCCCCGTGGTCGCGTCAATCAACAACAGGCACTCGGTGATCGGGGCCTTGCGTTCGATGACCCGGCGGATCTTGCCGAGCTCATCCATCAGGTTCGCCTTGTTGTGGAGCCGGCCGGCCGTGTCGATCAGCACAACATCGACCCCCTGCTCAATCCCGGCCGAGACCGCGTCGAACGCCACCGAGGCCGGGTCCCCGCCCTCGGGGCCGCGCACGGTGGCGACATCCACCCGATCCCCCCAGGTCTGCAGCTGATCGGCGGCCGCGGCCCGGAAGGTGTCGGCCGCGCCCAGCAGCACGCTGCTTCCCTGGGCGACGAGCAGCCGCGCCAGTTTGCCGATGGTCGTGGTCTTTCCGGTTCCGTTGACCCCGACCACCAGAACAACCCCGGGACGTCCGTCGGGGCCCTCGACGCGGAGAGTGCGGTCCATCGTGGGATCGGCCAGAGCAATCAGCTCGCGCCGGAGGACTGCCTTCGCGGCGTCCGGGTCGGCGACACCGTCGATGGCGAGTTCCCTGCGCAGGCTCTCCACCAGTTCAGTGGTGGGGCCGACCCCCAGGTCGGAACCGATCAGGGTTGCCTCGAAGTCGTCCCAGACATCGGCGTCGAGCCGGTCCGCCGACAGCAGGTCGCCCAGCGCCCGGGCCAAGACGTTGTTCGACGTCGCCAGCCGGCGCCGCAACCGAGCAAGCCGGGTGCCCGGCGCCTCGGGGACCTCCTTCCCGGAGGTACCCGCATCGGCCGCCTCGTCCGACTCCTCCCCGGTGAGGGTGGACGGTGTGACAGGCAGCGCCGGCGACTCACCACGCTCCAGGGCGCGCCGGCGGCGGGCGCGAACAGCGAGAATGATGCCGACGCCCACCAACGCCGCGACGAGAACGACCGCGGCGATCACACCGACGAGCAGGAGCGAAGAATTCACGCCCTCATGTTAGTGGCCTGTCGCGGCCAGGATGGGTGGTATCGAGCGGTGTCAGGTGTGCTCGGGGCGAGACGGTGGATCCGGAGTCGACGCGGGGAATCGAGGAGAAGACTCGGCGCGGCGGATCGGCGCGACCGGCTCGGCGGGGGTTTCAGCCTCGCGAGGCGATCTTCGGCAGGTCGAGCCGCACGACCGTGTCCTCGTCAAGCTCGGACTCCTCGACGACACCGTAGGGATCCTCCATGTCGAGCGGGGGCTCACTGTCCAGACCGTAGGGATCCTCATCCCCGGCCGCGGGAGGCAGCGACAGCGCCTCGACGACCTCCGCCCCGTCGGTCACCTCAGCGACCGTGGTGGGGTCGGCCGGTTCCGCCACGACGACGGGGTCGGGGGGCGGCACCTGCTTGCCGTTGCGCTTCTTCGGCCGGGCCGGCGTGTCTTCGGTGGCCGGAACAGGCGAGGCCGCTGAACGCGCCGACACGATCGAGGATCGGATCTTTCCGGGAAGCTGCCGCGGATCGAGGTCGGCCGGATTCACCTCATCGATCTCATTGAACAGCAGCAGCAGGCCGCGGGGGGGCTGGCCCTCACCGTTCAGTTGCCGGGCGGTCCGCGCCATCACGTTGGTGAGATCCGGCACCGTCTTACGTCCGGTTCCGTGCATGCCCATGACCACAACGGCGATGATGGCGAGGGCCAGAACGAGGATGGCGATCAGCGCCAGGACCACAGTCGGCACGGGGGCTCACCACCAATTCATCTCGTTCGGTAACACTATTATGCCTGACGTTCCAAACCGCTCCCTCCGGCGTCCGGCGGGCTCACCCGTCGCGGAGTCGCTGGCTGATCACTGTCGAGACGCCGTCCTCGCGCATCGTGACGCCGTAGAGAGCGTCACCGATCTCCATGGTCCGCTTCTGATGCGTGATCACGATCATCTGGCTGTTCTCGCGCAATTCTTCATAGATTCCCAGCAGGCGTCCGAGGTTGACATCGTCCAGGGCCGCCTCCACCTCATCGAGGATGTAGAACGGGCTGGGACGGGCCTTGAACAGCGCCACTAGGAACGCCACCGCGACCAGCGACCGCTCACCTCCCGACAGCAGCGACAGCCGCTTGACCTTCTTCCCCGCCGGCCGGGCCTCCACATCGACCCCGGTGGTGAGCCAGGAGTCCGGTTCGGTGAGCAGCAGGCGTCCCTCACCCCCGGGGAACAACCGTGCGAAAGAATCGGTGAAGGCCCGCTCCACGTCGGCGTAGGCCTCGGCGAAGACCTGCTCGACGCGCGCGTCGACCTCCTCGATGATGCCCAGAAGGTCGGCACGGGTCCGCTTGAGGTCGTCGAACTGCTCGGCGAGGAACGTGTGGCGTTCGCTCATCGCCTCGAACTCCTCCAGAGCGAGCGGATTCACCCGCCCCAGCAGGTCGAGGTTGCGCTGCGCCACCCGCAGGCGCTTCTCCTGCTCCTCACGGACGAACGGGCGCGGATCCGGCTGCTCGTCATCCTCGCCGAGGGCGCTTCCGTCAGCATTGGTGAGCACGGGGATGAGCTGGCCCGGGCCGAACTCGGCGGTGAGCACCTCGGCCGCCAGGCCGAGCTCAGCGAGCGCCTTCTCGGCCAGCGACTCGATCCGCAGCCGTTGCTCCGCGCGGGCGAGTTCGTCCCGGTGAGCCACATCGACCAGCGACTCGAACTGCCGGGCGAGGTCGCGACTCCGCTGTCGAGCATCGAGAACCTGACGGTCGGCGTCGACGCGACGGGCATCCGCGGCCGTCCGCTGACCGGCGGCGAGCCGGTGCGAACGGTCGATCACGGTGATCAGGTAGTCGGCGGCGGTGGCGGCCGCCTTCGCGACCTCTCCCTCCCGACGCAGCTGCTCGCGCCGCGCGGCCGCCTTGAGACGGGCATCCCGTTCCGCCCGGGCCGCCCGATCCAGAGCGTCGGCCCGCCCGGCCAGGGCCCGCGCGCGTTCCTCGTCCGACCGGAGCTCCAGACGAGATTCCATCTCGGTCTGGCGCGCGCGAGCGGCCTGTTCGGCGAGCCGGTCCCGCTGCGTCGGATCGGCCTCGGTCACCGCGGTGGTCTCCTGAGCGCGCTCGAGCCGTTCGCTGAGCTCGCGCAGCGTATCGTCCTGGGTGGCGCGCACCTGGTCCGAACGCGCGAGCGCCGCGTCGTGCCGATCCGCCTCCGCCAGCGCCGCCCGCGCGGTCTGGTTGAGTCGACCGAGTTCCTCGGCCAGGGCGGAGTACTGGGCGTCGGACTCGTGGAGTCGGGCGAGTGCCGCTTCGGTATGTCCGGTCGCCTCCTCCAGCGCACTCGTCGCTCCGGAGACCTCGAAGGCGAGGCGCTCCAGGGTCGCCTGGGCTTCGTTCAGCCGCTTCGTCGCCTCATCGTGGGCGGCCTGAACCTCGATCAGGCTCGGTCGGTTCGCCGACCCACCGACCCCGAACCAGGCATTGAGCAGGTCACCGTCGCGGGTGACGGCGCTGACATCGGGAACCGCAGCCACCAGATCCCGGGCGGCGTCAAGACTGTCGACGACGGCGACCTTGCGGAGCAGCCCGCGCAGGGCGGGCTGGAGCGAGCCATCGGCCATCAGGGCGTCAACGGCGTAGCGCACGCCACCGGGAAGCTCAGGCCAGTAATCCCGCTCATCGGCGGGCACACCGGACAACAACAGGCCGGCTCGACCGAGGTCCTCCTGCTTGAGGTGATCCAGCGCCGTCACCGCGGACTCAAGATCAGCGACCACGACGGCCTCCGCCGCCTGCCCCAGCGCTGCCGCCACCGCTGCCTCGTACCCCGTCTCGACCTGAACCAGCACCGCGACCGAACCGAGCACCCCACTGATCCGGTCGGACGCGGCGAGCAGAGCCGCCGACCCGTCATCGGCGTCCAGACCCAGCGCCAACGCCTCCGCCCGAGCAGCCCGGGCGGCGCGGGCGGCGCCGGCCTGCTGGGCGTCAGCCTGAAGCCGATCGAGCACCGCCGCGGCTTCCACACGGGTCGCCTCAGCACCCGTCCACGCCGCGTCGAGGCTCGCCTCACCGTCGGCGACGCTGCCCAGCTCAGTTTCCAGACTGGCGAAGGTCACGCGGGCCTCCTCGGCCCTCGACCGTGCCTCCTGGGCCGCTGAGCGCAGCCGGGAGGCCTCCGCCTCGGACGCCTCCCGCCGCGACCTGGCCGCATCGACCTCGCCGGCGAGTCGCGCCAGGCCCTCGCGACGGTCGGCGATGGCACGCAGCTGACCGGCGTACTGCTTCTCGGCGGCAGCATGTTCGGCCTCCGCCGCCTCCCGGGCCGCCGTGGCCGCCTGCAGGGCGGTGGTCCGCTCGGCAACCACCGCAGCCAGGGAGGCCTCCGACTCCCGCACCTGGGCTGCCTCGGCCTCGATCTGCTCCGGATCACGCCCCCGACGGTCCTCAACACCCAGCCGGGAGGCGTGGCGCACCCGCTCGGTGGCGATCGACAAGGTGCTCGCTGCGCGCTCGCGCAGCGCCGCCAGCGCATACCAGGTCTCCTGGGCGCGGGCCACCTCGGGAGCGGCCTCACTCACGGCACGCTCGGCGAGCGCCTCGGCCTCGCGAGCCCGTTCCAAGGCCTCCTCCAGCGCGCGACGCTGCCGGGTCTGCTCCTCCTCGGCCGCCAGGTCGGAGGCCAGGGCCAGCGAGGCCATCTGATAGTCATCGGCGAGGAGTCGGGCCCGGGCATCGCGCACCTCTGCTTGGATCACCGCCGCCTTGCGGGCCACTGCGGCCTGCCGGCCCAACGGCTTGAGTTGGCGCCGGATCTCCCCGATGAGATCGTTCAGCCGGTCGAGATTGGCCTGGGTGGCGTCGAGTTTGCGAAGCGCCTTCTCCTTGCGTTTGCGGTGCTTCAGGACACCGGCGGCCTCCTCGATGAAGCCCCGCCGGGATTCCGGCGTCGCCTGGAGGATGGCGTCGAGTTGGCCCTGCCCGACGATGACGTGCATCTCCCGACCGATGCCGGAGTCGCTGAGCAGATCCTGGACGTCGAGCAGTCGGGCCGACTGGCCGTTGATCGCGTACTCCGAACCGCCCGAGCGGAACATGGTGCGGCTGATCGTCACCTCGGTGTACTCGATGGGAAGAGCACCATCGGTGTTGTCAATCGTCAGCGCGACCTCGGCACGCCCCAACGGGGAGCGGCCCGCCGTGCCTGCGAAGATGACATCCTCCATCTTGCCGCCGCGCAGGGTCTTGGCGCCCTGTTCCCCCATCACCCAGCTGAGCGCATCGACGACATTCGACTTGCCCGAACCGTTCGGCCCGACGACACAGGTGATGCCCGGCTCGAAGGCGAGGGTGGTGGCTGACGCGAACGACTTGAAGCCGCGCAGCGTCAGACTCTTCAGATACACGGGGCCAACCTTAAGCCCGGAGTCACCGGTCCCGCCTGCTGCGCGCGCCCTGTCCGGCCAGGTCGCCGGGGTGGGGGCCGGTGGAATCGGGCTAGGGCGTGGAGCGGGCGTGGAGCCGTCGGACGGCCCGGAAGGTCCACAATTTGTTCGCCACGAAGTTGACCGGCATCACCACGATGATCGCCATGAGGTTCGCCCAGTAGGCGCGTCGTCGCCAGAACGGGGAACCGTCGACGAAGAGGTCAGCGCCCAGGTAGATCGGCGAGTTCCGGTTGAGCAGCAACTGCAGCATGACCAGCGCCGCGAGCTGGGCGACCGAGCCGACGATCAGGAACGGGACGTATTCCTTGATGAAGGGTGCCCGGTGGTCGCCACGGAAGGTGATGTACCGGTTGAGGACGAAGTTGTACAGATTCGCTGCCAGGAAGGCGACCATCGCGTAGACGAGATAGTTGCGAATGCTCCAGTCGGTTCCGGGGAAGGAGAGGAAGCGGTCGTACTCGTTGCTGCCGAAGGCATGGATCGCGATGTTGTTCGCCAGCGCGAAAACAGCCATGTTGACCAGCACCCCGGAGCCGCCGATCAACCCGAAGGTGATGAACTCGCGCAGACTGCTCCGGTAGCGGCGCCAGAGCGAGGAGAAGGTCACAAACCCCAGAGCGTACCGCTGCGCGTGTGTCCGGCTCACCCGCACCTGCCCGGCCCGCTTCCGCCCGCCCCACCCCGGACCGGGGCGGCGGGTATTCATCAGCAGTTCCTTGCGGGCCTGCCGACGACTGATCAGGATCGCGCCATGCCCTCCGCAGGGCCACAGGTGTCGGTCTTCACCGTCTCGCAGTGCTGCTGCTCCCTTGGCCAGTTCGCGCCGCTTATCGGTGGTGACGATGCTCTGCGAGCGCAGCTGCAAGCTGGTGGAAGTAGTTGTGCCTGGCCCAGGCGGACTTGTCGCCGATCACGTAGAGGCGTCGCTTGGCACGGCTGGCAGCGACGTTGACAAGGTTGACGGTGGCCGCCGCCCAGGCTCTCGCGCCGGCTGCTGTGGGGTCGCCGCCAAGGACGAGGAAGACCACATCGGCCTCACGACCCTGCGCGGTGTGGATCGTGCCTGCTCTGAGCCCGGGGTAAGACCGGTCGAGTCCTGCGAGGTGGTCTGCGACCTCACGGAAGGGCGAGATGGCGATCATGTCGTCAGCGGCGATTCCTTCGTCCCTGAGGGCCTCGATCTGTCGCCGTAGGCAAGCGATCTGGTTGCGCTGCAGGTGGGTGCCGACCGTCGTCGCAGCCTCGTCCAGCCAACGGCTCGCTGGGATCCGCGCGCCTTTCGGGCTGTCGAAAAGGTCGGGTCGGCGGGTGACACCGCTGACCATGATGCCGTTGTAGGCGATGGCATTGAACAGGCTGAACATCGGATCGTCGCAACGACGGTGCACCGTCAGCGGTGCGCTGACCCACACTGTCTCCTCGCCATGTCGTAGCTGAGTGCCCTGCGGAGAAACCCGATCGGCCACCGTCTGCACGGACGCTCGCGGAGGGATCCACGTGTCAGAGACCCTGAAGGCGGCGGCGATGTCGCGCGCTGCCCTGGCCGGGATCGTCACCACCGGCTGCAACTGCAGCGGGTCGCCGACGGCGATCACACGACGAGCCCGCCAGATCGCGCCGACTGCGTACTGTGGGCAGGCCTGCCCGGCTTCATCGATGAACACCCATCCCAACGACTCCGGGCCCAGTCCCTTGAACATACGGCCGAAGGACGCGAACGTCGTCGAGACCATGGGCACGACCAGGAAGAACAGCTGCCACGCCGCGTGCACTTTTTCCGGCTCCAGCCGATACGGATGGGTACCAGCGACGACGTCGATCGCGGCTCGAAGCCCCTCGAGCATGTCTCCGGCGGTGGCGGCCAGAAAGTCCTGGTGCAACTGCAGCGCAGCCAGGAACAGATCGGAACGCGCTGCGTCGATCTCAGCATCAAGCCAGGGGGCGCGCAGCTCGCGGTCCACTCCGCTCCACCCCTCGCCCGGGTACACGGAACCGTATCGGTCACGGTCCGCAGCCAGATGGCTTCGGAGGGTGGCGAGCTCGGCCGACAGGTGAGCACGGGTCTCCTCGTTGCGGGCGAACTCGGCAGCCAGCCTCATTCGCGCGTCCTCGAGCTGATTCGCCCGCTCCTGGCTCGTCCGCCGGCGTTGCTCGGCCTCCTGCACTGCCGCGTCGAGAGGCGCGAGGGCATGGCGCCACGCGCGGGCCGCGCGCCCGAGACTGAACAGGGTCTCCAGTGCACTCGGCCGGGTTTCGACATGTCGGCTGCGATCGTCCCTCGCCGCCACAGCGGCGGAGTCAGAACGCGCGAGATCGCGGGCGTGACTCCGGGCCGCTTCAGCGGTGATCGCGCGTTCATTCTCGAGCTCCGCTGCGCGCTTGACCGCCTCATCGTCCGACCTGAGCGCGTCACCCAACCTCGCCAGGCGATCCTCGGCGGCCCGACGTGCCTCAATGAGCTCATCAACACGTCGCTCGGCCTGCTGGAACGCGTCCCGTGCGTCCGACCACGATCTCGTCGACACCTCACCGTCGCGCCACTGGAGCAGCCGCGACTGCATGCGCGGCGCTGTGCCTGGAATGCGCTGCTTCGTGCGCGGATTCGTCTTGTCGAACCAGAACTCGGATCTGAACGCTCCACGGTTGGTCTTGTTGCCCAGTCTGGCTGCGACCAGCCCCCAGGCAGCCAACGCGTCGTCCAACTCTGCGGGCGAGGATTCACCGGCCTTCGCCGCGCCCCTCAGGGCCGCCGTGGCGATGTCGGCGAAGTAGTCAGCCTCGGCCCGCCAGTCCTCGGCGATGGCAGCACGGGCCGGGATCTCGGTCGAAACATTCTCCACCGCGGCATTGTTCGCCGACGCCACCACCATCTCGAACCCCGTCAGATCACCTCGCAGCTGCCGTACGCGCCGTGGATACCCGTCAGCAGCAGTCCACCGGTGCGTGATCGGGGTGAACGCGTCGGCCGGCCGGGGCAGCGAGGCCAGCCTGCTCGCGCGCTCCACCACGTTCCCAGCCAGGATGTCACGCAGCATGGTCGTCTTCCCCGTGCCCGGCGGTCCGTTGACTCCCATCAGGCCATCGCCTTCAGACAAGTCCAGCAACGCCTGGTTGACCGCGAGCTGCTGTCGCAGAGCCAAGCCATGATCAGGCTCTGCCGGCCACCGCCCCTTGGGCAGCCGCCTGATCGAGACACCCTGGTCGACGACCTGGTGGTCGGTCATCACGTCGACCCGCGCATCGGCGCGAACATCGGTGTCCGAGGTCAGGTAGTCGGCCAAGGCGCCGACAGGTCCGTGGGCGGCGACGTCTTCGTGGACGGCCGCCAGGTCTTCGAGGAAGAAGCTGTTCAGGAAGTCCAGGTCCGCCGCCGCGTCCTCGTCGAAGCGAGCGGAGACGGCGACCGACTGGATGACGACCCGTTGGGTTGCCAGGTCGTCGTCCCCGGTGACCCCTGCCGCAGCATGCGCGGCGGCCAGAAGCCGCTGCACCGATGCGCCATCCTGAGCGGGGGGAAGTTCCTGGCCGGCGGCCTCACGACGGGCACCGTCAAGTGCGTCGAATTCCTCGAGCATGCCCGCCGAGGCCTCGGCGAACCCGGATGCCCATCGCGTCCCACGCGGAGGCGTCCCCGCGGCCAGTTTCGAGACCGCCCACAGCGCAGAGGACATCACCGCCGACTCCGACACCAGCACCCCGCTCGCATCGACGAGCACAGCTGCGCACGCGCTCAGACCGGCACGACGTTCGTCGTAGGCGTCACGATCCTCCGCGAACGCTGCATGGAGGCGCTGATACGTCGCTTCCAGGTCGTAGACGCCGAGGTACACCGTGTGACGCCACACTCGTGGCGTCCTGCCCACCGGACGCGGTGGCGGCAAGACCTGCCACGGCAACGCTTCCCCGACTCGCCACTCCACGACCTGACGGTCCTCCGGACGCTTCGCGCGCCCGGTCACCTTCGGGACCTTCTGCGGGCCGAAGAGCTCGAGGATCCACCAGTATTCCAACACGTCGAGGGGGCGCCGACTCATGGTCATCCTTCCATCTTTCCCGACAGCTCTGACAGTGGCCCTGACCCGAAATGCGGCCCGCTGGCGATCACCGTCCCGTCCAGGCTCGCTTCCCGATGACGGATCCACCTGCCGGGTGGTGTCACTGCCCGCCTCGAACGGCCCAGCCACGGGGCCGACGCTGGCAGTTCGGGCAGCGGTGCGACGAGCGATTCGCCCAAGGCTCACGCACGATCGCGGTGCCACAGCGCGGGCACGGCTGCCCGCCACGGCCGTAGGCGTTCAACGAGCGCGCGAAGTAGCCAGAGCTACCGTTGACGTTCACATAGAGCGCGTCGAAGGACGTCCCACCCTGCGCGAGAGCATCAGTCATCACCGTCGCCGCCGCATCCAGCACCGCCCGCACCCGGGTGGCGGACAGCTCGTCTCCGCGGATGTCCGGGTGGAGCCGGGACAGCCACAGCGCCTCGTCGGCATAGATGTTGCCGATGCCGGAGGTGATGGTCTGGTTCAACAACAAGCGCTTGATCCCGCTGGAACTGCCTCGGATCCGCGCGACCACCGCGTCCCGGTCGAGCCCCGGGTCAAGCAGATCACGGGCGATGTGGGCGATCTCATCGGGTCGTTCAGCCCCACCGGAGGAGACCGTCAGACCGCCGAACATACGTTGGTCGACGAAACGGAGTTGGGGGCCCTCCGGGTCGTTCCCGGTCAGGTCGAAGATCACCCGGGTGTGACGTTGGCGCGGCGCGGTGGGAGCATCGACGCGGAACTGACCGCTCATGCCGAGGTGGGCGAGGAGGGCGTCGCCGCCGTCGGTGGGCAGCCACAGGTACTTTCCGCGGCGTCGCGGGGTCAGGAACCGCTGCCCGGTGAGGGCGTCGACGAAGGCCTCGGCCCCGCCGGCCTGGCGCCGGACCGGACGCGGGTGAAGCACGGCCACCGCGGCGATGGTCCGCCCTTCGACGACCGCCGCCAGCCCCCGACGAACGCTCTCAACCTCGGGGAGCTCAGGCATCAGCGCCGGGTCAGCGCACCGAGGGCCAGTTCCGCAGCCAGCTGCTGGGCAAGCTTCTTCGATCGCGCTTCGGCGCCGGTGAACCGGTCAACCCCCACGGTCGCCGTGGCGATGAATCGTTTGTCGTGGTCGGGGCCGGAGGAGGTGTGATCGTACTCGGGTGGCGGCAGGTCGGTGCCGGCGCAGAACTCCTGCAGTGCGGTCTTCCAGTCCGTGGTGACACCCTCCTGGGTCGAACGCGCGATCAGGGGCTCCATCAGATACCGCACGAAACGCTCGGCATCCGTGCGACCGGCGGACAGATAGACCGCCGCGATCAAAGCCTCGGTGGCATCGGCGAGGATCGAGTCCTTGTCGGAACCGCCGGTCGACAGCTCGCCCCGACCCAGCTTGATGTCCGACCCCAGCCCCAGGGACCGCGCCACCTCGGCCAGCGCGTAGGTGTTCACCACCGAGGCCCGCTTGCGGGCCAGGACCCCCTCGGGGTCGTCGGGGAAGCGCGTGTAGAGGTCCTCGGTGACCACGATGCCGAGCACCGAGTCACCCAGGAACTCAAGCCGCTCGTTGTGCGGCGCCCCACCGTGCTCGTAGGCCCAGGAACGGTGGGTCAGCGCCAGCGCCAGCAGCTGGGGATCAAGGACGATCCCCAGCTCGGCGAGAAGGTTCTGAACGCGGCTCGACGCCGCGGAGATCACGGTTCGATGACCTGCCGCAGCGCGCCTCGAGCGCCGTACTGACCACAGGTGGGGCAGGCGGCGTGGGGCAGATGCTTGGCGCGGCAGGCAGGGTTGGCACAGGCCACCAGGCTGGGCGCCGACGTCTTCCACTGGGCGCGGCGGGCGCGGGTGTTGCTGCGGGACATCTTCCGCTTGGGAACTGCCACGTCAAACTCCTCAGGTCCGGGCCCTCGCGGGCCGCTACTCGTGCGTCACGCCGTCCGACCACGCTGCCAGGTCCGCCCACCGGGGATCGGTGGCCACACCATGGCTGTGTGCGGGATCGTCGTTCAGGTTGGCTCCACAGGTGGCGCACAACCCGCGGCAATCCTCCCCGCACAGCGGGATGAACGGCAGGTCGAGAACCACCGCATCCCGAAGGACAGGCTCCAGGTCGATGGACTCATCCACCACCCGGCTGGCCTCGGTGTCGTCGGCGTCGGTACCCGGGAAGAGGAACAGTTCCTGCAGGTCGACCTCGGCTTCGGCCGTGGTCTCGGTCAGGCACCGAGCGCACTCCCCGCGCAGCACGACGCCGGCGGTTCCGGTGGCCAGAACCCCCTCGCCCACGCCCTCGATCCGAAGGTCGAGGTTGATCGGGGATGCAGTTGGCACTCCGATCACTCCGCTGCCGAGACCCTCGGGTGCAGGAACCTCCCTCACGATCTCCTTCGCCGCGCCAGCCTGGTGACCGACATCATGGATGTCGACCACAAGCGTGGAACGAGGATCGATGGAGCGAGTCATGGCAGAACCCCTTCACCTGGATACGACAGCGTCATAACCGAGGAGCAACCTTACCTGCCGCGGCCAGATTGGTCCAAACCAAGGTCTCAGTCGCCCTGCCCGAACCGATCATCGAGGTGAGAGCGTTCCGCCAGTCGGGCCCGCATCGTCTGGATCTGCGACATGGTGCGGGCCAGTCCGGCCTCCAACTCAGCGATCCGGGCATCGACGTAGGAGTCAGCCTCCCGCCGGATCTCCTCGGCCTCCTCGGTCGCCTCCTGGGCCAGCGCCTCGGCGCGTTCGACGGCTTCAGTGTGGACGGGGGTTTCCCGCACCATCTCCTCAGCCAGCAGCCGGGCCTCATCGACGATCCGGGCAGCCTGCTCCCGGGCCCCGGTCAGCTGCCGGTCCCGGTCGGCGGTCACGGAGTCGGCCGCAGCGGTTTCGGTCGCGATGCTGTCGGCGAGTTGGTCCATGAGCGCCAGCGCCTCGGAGCGGTTGACCATGCAGGATGCGCTCATCGGAACCGCCTTGGCGTCCCGGACCAGCCTCCGGAGCGCCTCCAACGCCTCAGCTGTCTGTGTCATCATGGCGCGGCTTCCCCCCTCCACGTCGATCATTCACTTTCTTGACTATACGGCCTTCCACCGACGATGGCACGAAGGCGGAAACGTCGCCACTCAGCAGGGCGATTTCCCGGACCATGGTCGAACTGACGTGGGCCCACCGCGCCGACGTCGGCAAACACACGGTTTCGATACCAGTCAGCTCATGATTCATCTGAGCCATCTGGAGTTCGAACTCGAAATCGCTCGCGAACCGCAGGCCTTTCACAATCACATCGACGTTCTCCTGCGCGCAGAAGTCGACCAGCAGCCCCTCCAGCAGCTTCACGGCAACGTTCCCGCGGCCGGCAGTGGCGCCTCCGAGCAGCTCCACCCGCTCGTCAGCATTGAAGAGATAGTTCTTCGCGCTGTTCCGTCCGACGGCGACGATCACCTCGTCGAAGAGCGCTGCCGTGCGCTCGATGATGTCGAGATGACCGTAGGTCACCGGGTCAAAGGATCCGGGACAAATGGCCTTCATGAAGCCTCCTGTGATGCAAAGAACAATGTCGTCTCACCGTAGCGCCGCGACCACTGGTTCACGAACCTCGAAGGCCAGACAAAGGCGTCGTCACGGCGGGAACGCTCCACCACGACCAGCCCGTCGGCTGCGAGCCAGACCTCCGCCACCCGCGCCACCACCGCCGCTACCACCGGGCTGGGCAGGTCATAGGGCGGGTCGAGCCAGACGATATCGAAGGGAGTCGCCGGGCCGGCCAGGAAAGCAGCGACGGTGACCGGATGGACCTCGACCGCCAACCGCGTGGCCCGGGCGTTCGCGCCGATGAGCGCCGCGGTGGCGCGATCAGCCTCAACCGCGGCCACGGGGCCAGCCCCCCTGCTGGCGGCCTCGAGGGCAACCGCACCGCTGCCCGCGTACAGGTCGAGAAAACTGAACCTGGCCAGGAGGTTCTCGGCCGGTTCCCCCACAGTTCCGGCCCAGTCAGCCATCAGCTGGAAGGCCGATTCCCGGACGCGGTCTGTGGTCGGACGGGTCCGCGAGTGCCGCGGAGTGCCGAGGGAGTGCCCGCGCGCGCTTCCGGCAATAATGCGGCTCACAGGTTCAGGCTAGTCCCCGAGCGGGCACGATAGGGGGATGACACCCGCAGAGCAGGGACCCGTGACCCGACTGGAGGATGACGCCGCGTGGGCTGAGCTGCGCGGCCACGACATCGGACGGCTCGCGGTCTCCTTCGCCGGCGAGCCCGAGATCTTCCCGGTCAACTTCGTGGTGGACCAGACCTCGGCGGTGTTTCTCACCGCCGAAGGAACCAAGCTGCTCGCAGCGACCGTCGGAGTGGTCGCGGTCTTCGAGGTCGATCGGGTCGACGCCGCAGGCGCCACCAGCGTCATCGTCCGAGGCCCGCTGCGCGAGATCACCGACCCCGACGAGCTGGCCGCAGCACGGGAGCTGCCGCTGCAGCCCTGGGTGCCGACCTACAAGACCCATTACCTGCGCCTCGACGCCACCAGCATCGGCGGACGTAGGTTCCGCTTCGGCGAGGCTCCCCTCGAACCGAGTCAGGACGGCTGATCAGCTCCGATCGATCCAGTCGCCGTCGGCGAGCAGGTTGGTCTGGGTCACCGCGTCGCCGAACCCGGGGGTCTGGCGGTCGGGATCCCGCCGCACCGCCTCCTCGGCGACCTCGCGGGCCGCGTCGATGAGATCGGCGTGCTCCAGCACCCGGAGCAGCCGCAGGGTTGACCGGCCACCCGACTGCTCTGCCCCCAACACGTCGCCCTCGCGGCGCTGCGCCAGATCCTGTTCCGCCAGGGCGAAGCCGTCGCGGGTCGCCGCCACGGCCTCGAGCCGATCCCAGGCGGAGGCGTCGGGATCGGCACGACTCACCAGCAGACACACCCCCGGGTAGGTACCTCGACCGATCCGGCCCCGCAATTGGTGCAGCTGGCTGATGCCGAAACGGTCGGCGTCCCAGATGATCATCATCGAGGCGTTGGGGACATCGACACCGACCTCAATGATGCTGGTGGCGACCAGGACATCGATCTCGCCCGCAGCGAACGCCTGCATCGTCGCGTTCTTGTCCTCGGCGCGGAGCTGGCCGTGGAGCACACCGAGCCGCACCCCGCTCAGCGGACCGGAGCCGAGCTGGTCGGCGAGGTGCACCACTCCGCCGTCACTGCCGTCCAGGCCGATCCGCGGCGCCACCACGAAGACCTGACGCCCCTGGGCGACCTCCTCGGCAACCCGCTCCCAGGCGCGCTCGACCCAGGCCGGGCGGCGGAGGCCGTCCACCACCGTCGTGGTGACCTCGGCACGATGCGACGGGAGTTCGGCCAAGGTCGAGACCTGCAGATCCCCGAAGACCGTCATCGCCACCGATCGGGGAATCGGTGTCGCAGTGAGCACCAGCACGTGCGGTCGGGCCTGAGAACGATCGGTCAGCCGGGCCCGTTGCTCCACCCCGAAGCGGTGCTGCTCGTCGACCACGACCAGACCGAGGTCGACGAACTGGAGCTGCTCGGCCAGCAGCGCGTGCGTCCCGATGATGATCCCCGCCTCACCAGAGGCGATCTTCAGCAGGGCGGCTTTGCGCTGCGCCGCCGAGGCCGACCCGGTGAGACACACCACGGCGGTGGCCTCTTCCGGCGCATCGAGCACCTGGCCGCCCCCGAGATCCCCAAGAAGGGTCGCGATGGTGGTCTGATGCTGCTGCGCCAGCACCTCGGTCGGCGCCAGCAGCACCGCCTGGCCGCCGCTGTCGACCACGGCCAGCATCGCCCGGAGCGCCACCAGCGTCTTGCCTGAGCCGACCTCGCCCTGCAGCAGCCGCTGCATCGGTTGACGCCGCGCCAGGTCGGCGAAGATCTCGTCGCTGACGTCCTGCTGACCCTGCGTCAGCGTGAACGGGATCCTCGCGTCGAAGGCCGCCAGCAGCCCGTCGTCGCGACGTGGCCGCGGACCAGCACTCTGACGGGCATTCTCAGCCCGCCGGTAGGCCATGGTCAGCTGGGTCGCGAACGCCTCATCGAAGCGCAGCCGGCGTTGGCCGGTCTCGATCTCACCGCGGGTGGTGGGACGGTGGACGAAGGTGAACGCGTCGGTGAGGTCACAGAGCCCAGCGGCCTCCAACACCCACGCCGGCCACGGATCGGCCACAGAGCCGAAGGCGGCCAGCGCGAACCGGATGCACTCGGCGACCTTCCACGTGGGGAGTTTCGCCGTCGCCGGATAAAGACCGACCAGCCCGGACCGGGAGAGCTCGGCGATCCGCTCCTTCTCCTCCGATGCGCCGACCACGCGCCCGGCCGCGTCAAGCATCACGAACGCGGGGTGCGTCAGTTGGAGGTTGTCCCGGAAGCTGCCGACCTTTCCCACGAAGATGCCCCGCTCGCCCTGGTCGAGTTGCCCCTGCCACCAGGTCACCAGGTGCTCCCGACCGAAGAAGGTCGCGGTGAGATGACCCGATCCGTCGGTGAGCGTGACCTCCAGACGCGCCGTCGGGCCTCCTCGCCGACCGGGCGCCCCGCGGGAGTGTTTGATCTCCGAGCGGGCCACCCGCGCCATGACGGCGACATGCTCGCCCTCCTCCAGGGTGGCGAGATCGGTGAGCTCGGTACCGGAGAGGTAGTGGCGGGGAAGGTGCCGGAGCAGGTCACCGACGCTGGCGACCCGAAGGCCGGAGAACTGCTTGGCCGTCGCCGCGCCCAGGATGGTCTCCACCGGCGCGTCGAGCTGCTCGAAGGCCTCGGAGCGCCATCGGTTCACGGGGTCCACGGCTCCGATCCTACGATGACCCCGCTCCCAGGACCCGCAGATCGGCGCTTCGCGGGGATCGCTTCGCCACCACACCCGCAGCCTGCGGTCACGACGGCGCCCATCGGCGGTCGGGGCTGAGGCAAGAGCGCGCCTGGATGGTGAGGAGCCCGGAAGCAGACGAAAGGCCCGCCGGAGCGGGCCCTGGTCAGTGCCCGGGGTCAGCGGGTGACTTTGCCCGCCTTGATGCAGGAGGTGCACACGTTCATGCGCTTGGTGGCGCCGTTCACGACAGCACGCACCGTCTGGATATTCGGGTTCCAACGACGGTTGGTCTTCTTCTTCGACCAGGGCACGTTGTGGCCGAAGGTCGGCTTCTTGGCGCAGACATCGCACACAGCGGCCATCGCACTTACTCCTTGGAATCGTCAGCCGTGGGCAAGCGCGCACCTCGGCCGTCGGGAAAACAGAACCTGACCATGGTAGCCGATGCCCGGGTGGGAGCGAAATCGTCCGCGATGCCTCCTGAGTGCCCCGCAACCGCGGCGGTGAGGCACCACCGCCGCCGGGAACCACCGCCGGGAAGGTGACGCGGACAGCGCCGAGACCTCAGGCCGACACGACCACTGGCACGATCATCGGACGGGCCCGGAAGCGCTTGCTGACCCACCGACCGATGCGGCGGCGCATCACCTGCTGCAGCACGTAGGTGTCCTCGGCACCGTCGGTCAATGCCTCGGCCAGCGCGTCGGCAACCTCGGTGGTGATGTCGGCGAACAGGTTCTCGGTGTCGACGAAACCGCGCGCGGTGATGATCGACCCCTCGACAAGCTCGCCGGTCCGGAGATTGACCACCGCGATGGCCGAGATGAATCCCTCCTCTCCGAGAATTCGCCGGTCATCGAGTTGAGCGTCCCCCACGGCGTCGACGGTCGTACCGTCCACGAAGACGTAGCTGGCATCGAGCCGGCCCACCACCGAGACCTTGCCCCGGCGCAGGTCGACCACCGATCCATCGGTCACCACGGCGATGTTCTCGCGCGGGACACCGGTCGCGGCGGCGAGGTCAGCGTTGGCGACGAGATGGCGAACCTCACCGTGGACCGGCATGACATTGCGGGGCTGGACGAGGTTGTAGCAGTAGAGCAGTTCCCCTGCGCTCGCGTGCCCGGACACGTGAACCAGGGCGTTCGCCTTGTGCACCACCTTGACGCCGTTTCCGACGAGACCGTTGATCACCCGGTACACCGAGTTCTCATTGCCGGGGATGAGCGAACTGGCCAGCAGCACCACGTCGCCCTCCCCCGCGGTGATCACCTGGTGCTCGTGATTCGCGATGCGCGCCAGAGCACTCAGCGGCTCACCCTGGGAACCGGTGGAGATGATCACCACCTCGTTGACCGGGTACTTGTCGAGATCGTCCAGGGCGATGAGGGTGTCCTCGGGAACCTTCAGGTAGCCCAACTGGGCGGCGACGGTCATATTGCGCACCATCGAACGGCCGACGTAGCAGACCTTGCGCTGATGGCGCACCGCCTCATCCATCACCTGTTGGACCCGGTGCACGTGACTGGCGAAACACGCCACGATCAGCCGCCCGTGCGCGTGGGTGAACACCCGCTCCATCGCCGGCTGGATGTCCTTCTCCAAGGTGGTGAAACCCGGGGACTCGGCGTTGGTCGAGTCGACCATGAACAAGTCGAGACCCTGCTCGCCGATGCGTGCGAAGCCACGCAGATCGGTGAGCCGACCGTCCAGGGGAAGCTGGTCCATCTTGAAGTCGCCGGTGTGGAGGATGGTGCCCGCCGCGGTAGAAATATGGACGGCGAGGGCATCAGGAATAGAGTGGTTCACCGCCAGGAAACCCAGATCGAAGCCGCCCACGGCGGTCGATGAGCCCTCGTCCACCTCCCGCAGGTCGGTCTTGCGGATCCGGTGCTCCTTGAGCTTCTGGCGCAGCAGCGCCAAGGTGAGTCTGCTGCCGAGCACCGGGATATCGGGACGGCGACGCAACAGGTAAGGGACCGCGCCGATGTGGTCCTCATGGCCATGGGTGAGGACGAGCCCGACCACATCGTCGAGACGGTCGTCGAGCAGATGCAAGGCCGGCAGAATCAGGTCGACCCCGGGGTGGTTCTCGTCGGGGAACAGTACCCCGCAGTCGACCAGCAGGATCTCGCCGTTGAGTTCGAATGACGCCATGTTCCGGCCGACGTCACCGAGCCCTCCCAACGGGGTGATGCGCAGGGTGTCGGAGGAAAGCTTCGGCGGAGTCTTCAGGGCAGAACGCACAGGGCAAGCCTAGAACAGGGGACCCCTACCGCACGCCAACCGAACCGCGAGCCCCGTGCTCCCCGCGCCGGGTCAGCGGTGGTTCTCCGCCGATGACCACGGGTTGCCGATCAGCCGCCGAAGACCTGCACCCAGTAGATCCGACCGTCAGCCCCCTCTACCCGCCCGACGCCCAGCCTGGTGAAGGAGGGATTCAGGATATTGGCCCGATGTCCGGAGGAGTTCATCCACCCGTCCATCACCTCAGCTGGTGTGGTCTGCCCGTACGCGATGTTCTCCCCGGCGGCACCCAGGCCCCCGCACGCCGACAGCGCCTCCCCGAGATCCTGATGAACCAGGTCGCCGATATCGGCCAGATGCTGTGCCCAGGGCTGGGCGAGCGTCTCGCTCAGACACCCGTCCGCCCTCACTGGGGCCAGCCCGGCCCGGTCCCGCTCGGCGTTAACCAGGGCGAGGATCTCCCCGGCCGTCGAGGGTTCCGCCGAGGACGAGCCTGCTGGCCTCGGGCTCGGATCCGTCGCCGGTCTGGTCGGTGTCGGTGCCGAGGGGACCGGACGCGTCGACGGCGCACCTGCGTCCGGGCCGGGCCGCGTCGGCGTGGGGGTCGTCGGTGACGCTTCGGAGGTGCCGTCCGAGCGGCGCTGCTTCGCTGCCGTGGTTCGCTCCGGGGTTTGTGATGGTGTCGAGGAGGACCGAGGGGTCGCCCTGGCCGAGGCGCCGGGGAGGCCCTGCTCCTGGGGAGGGGGCGCCGAGCGGTCGGCCTGTCGCGACACCGGTTGCACCCGGACCGGCGCGGGCACCCCGGTGGTCGCCTCGGATCCGTGCAGGACCCCGGCAACAACGGAACTGGCCAGCAGCACCGCCGCGGACAGCGTGACCGCCAGGGAACGGGGCGGCAGCGTCGCCCTGCGGCGCAGCCGAACGCGACGCGGCCCGACCGGTCGCGCTGGACGAGGTTCTTCGCCGATGACCTCCGGCGGCGGCGACGAGAGTCGACGGGGCTCGTACACGGGAGGGGGCTCCCCACAATCAGGCGGCTGAGGACAACCTCAAAAATATCTTAGAGATTCTCAGAAAACAACCAGTTCGGCCGCCGTGCCGTCACCACACCAGATCCGGTGTCATCACGAGCCTCAGCGGGTCGTGCCGTGGGCGGCCGCCGCGCCCGGTTGGCACCAGGCCCGGCGTCAGCGGGTTCCGTCCCAGGGGCGAGTAGCATGACCCGGTGACCGACACCCACGGAACACCTGACTCCTGCCGCCTGGCTCTGCCTGCGGAGGCCGCGCGGATCGCCGCCATCCAGCGGCGATCCTGGAGTCAGGTCCTCCCCAGGGACGTCGCCGGGCAGGTTCTGGCCAGCGTCGATCTCGCGACGATGACCGCCTCGTGGGAGTCAGCCATCCGCCGACCACCGCTGGCCACCCTCCGGGTGGTCGTCGCCGTGAGCAGCGACGGCATCACCGGCTTCACCGCCATCGGTCCCTCCGATGACGAGGACGCGCACCCGGGAACCGACGCCCTCGTCGCGGAGTTCGTCATCGACCCGCCCGCCCAAGGTCGCGGGCACGGATCACGGCTGCTCAATGCCATCGCTGACACCCTGCGGGCCGACGGCTTCGCGCGAGCCACCTGGTGGGTCCGGTCGAGCGACGACCCGCTGCGGGCCTTCCTCGCCTCGGCGGGCTGGGCACCGGACGGCGCGCACCAGTCAGTGGGCACCGACGAGGGCGCCGCCCCGGTGAAGATGATCCGCATGCACACCGCGCTGACCTGAGCCCACCAGGCACGCCTCCGCGTTTCGACGGCGTGACCAGCAGTCGCGCCGGGGTCCGCACAGGTCGGGGTCCGCACAGGTCGGGGTCCGCACAGGTCGGGGTCCGCACAGGTCGGGGTCCGCACAGGTCGGGGTCCGCACAGGTCGGGCGCGACGGGAACCCCGCCGCGCCCGATCAGCCTGCTGGTCGGAAACTGCGTCTCACTCGACGTCGTCGTCGACCCAGTCGAAGGTCTTCGTGACGGCCTTCTTCCAGTTGCGATAGAGACGATCCCGCGGCCCGGCATCCATCTGTGGCGTCCAGCGCTTGTCCTCGGCCCAGTTGTCGATGACGTCCTGTTCTCCGGACCAGTATCCCACCGCGATACCGGCGGCATAGGCCGCACCGAGAGCGGTGGTCTCAGCCACGACCGGCCGGACGACATCGACGCCCAGTTCGTCGGCCTGGAATTGCATCAGCGTGTTGTTCATCGTCATGCCGCCGTCGACCTTGAGCTCGGACAGCTTCACCCCCGAGTCGGCCTCCATGGCCTCCAGCACCTCACGGGTCTGGAAGGCGGTCGCCTCCAGGGCTGCGCGGGCCAGGTGTCCCCGGTTGACGAACCGCGTCAGACCGACGACCGCTCCCCGGGCGTCCGAGCGCCAGTAGGGCGCGAACAGACCCGAGAACGCGGGCACGAAGTACGCTCCGCCGTTGTCCTCCACGGTGAGCGCGAGTTCCTCGACCTCAGGGGCTGACGCGATCATCTTGAGGTTGTCCCGCAGCCATTGCACCAGGGATCCCGTCACCGCGATCGAACCCTCCAGGGCGTAGACGGGCTTGGCGTCCCCGATCTTGTAGCACACCGTGGTCAACAAGCCGTTCTCGGAGGGGACAAGCTCCTCACCGGTGTTGATCAGCATGAAGTTGCCGGTGCCGTAGGTGTTCTTGGCCATGCCGGGCTCGAAGCAGGCCTGGCCAAAGGTGGCCGCCTGCTGGTCGCCCAGGTCCCCGGCAACCGGGACCCCCGCCAAGGAACCGTCAGCCACCGAGCCGTACACCTGGGAGGAGGACGCGATCTCGGGCAGCATCGACATCGGGATCGTCATGTCCGCCGCGATCTGGGGGTCCCAGGAGAGGGTCGACAGGTCCATCAGCATCGTGCGGGAGGCGTTGGTGACGTCGGTCACGTGAACGCCGCCGTTCACCCCGCCGGTGAGGTTCCAGATGACCCAGGTGTCCATGTTCCCCATCACCAGGTCGCCGGCCTCGGCTCTCGCCCGAGCGCCGTCGACGTTGTCGAGGATCCACTTGACCTTGGGTCCGGAGAAGTAGGTGGCCAGCGGCAGACCGACGGTGGCCTTGTAGCGGTTGTCATCGCCAGCAGCAAGGTCCTTGCAGATCTTGTCGGTGCGGGTGTCCTGCCAGACGATGGCGTTGTAGACGGGTTCGCCGGTGGAACGGTCCCAGACCATCGCCGTCTCGCGCTGGTTGGTGACGCCGACCGCGACGATGTCCTCCCGGGTGACGCCGGCCTCCGCGAGCGCGATGTCGACGACTTCGGTGATGTTGGTCCAGATCTCCCGAGGGTCGTGCTCGACCCAGCCGGCCTTGGGGAAGATCTGCTCGTGTTCCTTCTGGCCGGTCGCCACGATCCGGCCCGAGTGGTCGAAGACGATCGCCCGGGAACTGGTGGTGCCCTGGTCAATCGCGAGGACGTAGGTGTCTGTCATTTGGGTGGGTCCTTCCACATCGTTGTGCTGTTGGGTTCAAAGGAGGTGGCCGCACCACACCGGGCGGTGCGGCCACCCCAGGATGGTCAGGCGAGGAGCACGCCGCTCAGCAGGCCGGCGAGCAGACCACCGAGGATCGGGCCGACGACCGGCACCCAGGAGTAGCTCCAGTCGGAGCTTCCCTTGTTCGGGATGGGCAGCACCGCGTGAGCGATGCGGGGCCCGAGGTCACGCGCCGGGTTGATGGCATAGCCCGTCGGGCCACCGAGCGATGCGCCGATACCGACAACGAGCAGGGCCACGCCCAGGGCTCCGAGCCAGGCCATCTCCGCCGCACCGTCGGGTGCGTAGACGCCGGAGGCGATGATCACGAAGACGAGCACGAAGGTGGCTAGGATCTCGGTGACGGTGTTCCACAGCGGGTTCCGGATCGTCGGACCGGTGGAGAACACGCCGAGCTTGGCGCCGTCAGGGGCGTCGGCGTCGAACTGTTTCTTGTAGACCAGCCAGCACAGGACCGCACCGATGAAGGCGCCGACCATCTGCGCGCCGATGTAGGTCAGCACCGACATGGCGTTCACCGGAATGCCGTCGACGAACTCCGTCGTCCCTCCGGCGACCAACCCCAGGGTGACAGCCGGGTTGATGTGGGCACCCGACTTCATCGACACCAGGACACCGGCAAAGACCGCAAGGCCCCAGCCCCAGTTCACGTGGAGGAAGCCGGTACCGGTTCCTTTGTTGTTGGGCAGCACGTTGTTGGCGACAACGCCGCAACCGAGCAGGACCAACATCGCGGTCCCGACGGCCTCAGAAAGAAAGATGGTTCCGAGCGACACGAAATCTCGCTTTCCGGCACCGGCACTGGTGCCTGTTCAGGCCCTCCACCCGCGGAGAGCCGCATTTTTCTTCTGTTGTTGGATCGCCGGCCCGACGGGTGCCGGACCGGATGTTCTTTTTCCTACGCAGGCCACGATGGTGGCCTGCCCTCCTCCCGGCGCCAGGCGCCCCGGACGAGGCAGTCGCCTGCGATCCCGGCAACCTCCCCGACAGCGGAGGCGGAGCGGCCGCGGGACGTGGAGTTCTGGCGGAGACGCTGCGACGGCGCATTCATCGCAGGCCCAACCTCAGAGAACCGGCGTCCGGGGAACCACATCAGAACCTCGGGACGAACCGGACGCCACCGGGCCAAGGCCCGCCGGTCGAGCGCTGCCTCGCGCTGGGCCGGACCGTGCGCTCCGGGCGTCATGACCATGCGCATCCTCTGCTGTTCCTTGGGGTTGGATCCCGATCCACTCTTGCAGGCGGTGAACACATGCGCCACCCTTGTGCACAAATGCTCACCGTCTGGGGGAAGAGTGAACGACCGCTACGACCACATGTACCTGGCTGCCACCCAGTACTACGTCCAGGGAGTGACGATGGACGCCATCTCGCGGGGTCTGGGCGTTTCCCGCTCGACGGTGTCCCGGCTGCTCGCCGAGGCGCGCGAATCGGGACTGGTCAGGATCAGCATCGCTGACGCGGCCGGGGCCCACTCGCCCGTGGCTCAGGCGCTCTCCGATGCCTTCGACGTGCGGGTTCATCTGGTCCCGGTACGGGCATCGGCCAACATCAATGCCCGCTTCGACCAGGTGGCGCAGCGGGCCGCCGGGCTGCTCGCCGACGTGGTCGACGACAATCAGAACATCGGCGTCGCCTGGGGTGTCACCCTCGCCGCAGTCACCCAGCATCTCCCCCACCGCTCGCTCGCCGGCAGCACCATCGTCCAGATGAACGGCGGCGCGAACCAGAAGTCTTCCGGGGTCCCCTATATCCGCGAGATCATGCAGTCGATCGGGGACGCGTTCGATTCCGAGGTTGTGCTCTTCCCGGTTCCAGCCTTCTTCGACTATCCGGACACCAAACGGGCCATGTGGCGGGAACGCTCGGTGCGGCACGTCCTTGACCTGCAGGCGGCCCTCGATGTCGCCGTCTTCGGAGTCGGATCACTCACCGGGATCATCCCCTCCCACGTCTATGCGGCGGGCTACCTGGAGGATGCGGAGCGGCGGGCCCTGCGCCAGGACGGCGTCGTGGGCGACATCTGCACCGTGCTGCTGCGCGAGGACGGCAGCTACGCCGACATCGAGGCGAACCAGCGTGCCACCGGACTGAACCCGGCCGAGCTCCAACGGATTCCCCGACGGTTGTGCATCGCAGCCGACCCGCAACGGTCGCCGGCGCTGGCCGGGGCCCTACGCGCCGGGGTGGCGACTGACCTGGTGGTCGACGAGGTCACCGCGCGGGCGACCCTGCGTCGGCTGTGAGCCGACCCACTGCGCGCGGCGGGTACCTCCCCGCTCGACCGCAGCCCAGCTGCGGATCGTCTCACCCCCCGGTCCTCCAGCACCCGGCTTAGCCGTGTCAGCCCGCCTGCGGCAGCATGGAGGCATGCGCGACCCGAAGGACCTGACCTGCTGGCTCACCGACAAGGACGGCGTGCTCGTCCACGGTGATCGGGCGATACCCGGAGCCAAGGAACTGATCGACCACTGGACCCGGCATGACATCCGCTACCTCGTGCTCACCAACGACTCCGTCCAGACACCGCGCGACCTTTCCGCCCGCCTGCATCGCGCCGGCCTCGCGGTGCCCGAGGAGAACATCTGGACGTCCGCCATGGCCACAGCCGCCTTCTTGGCCAACCAGAACGGGGACCACACCGCCTACGTCGTCGGCGAGGCCGGGCTGACCACCGCCCTGCACGAGGCGGGATTCGTGATCACTGACATCGATCCCGAGTTCGTCGTGCTCGGCGAGACGCGCGGCATGAGCTTCGAGCAGGCCACCCGCGCGATCCGGCTCATCCTCGGCGGCGCCCGCTTCGTCTCCACCAACCCGGACGTGGCAGGCCCGAGTACGGACGGCATCGTTCCGGCCACCGGCGCGTTCGCCGCTCTGATCACAGCCGCCACCGGCCGAGAGCCCTACGTCGTAGGCAAACCCAACCCGATGATGTTTCGCTCGGCGATGAACCAGATCCAGGCCCACTCGGAGACCACCGGCATGATCGGCGACACCATGCGTACCGACATCGTCGCCGGCATGGAGGCTGGGCTGCACACCGTCCTGGTCCTGACCGGTTCCACCCAGGGCCACGACCTCGGGTCTTTTCCCTACCGTCCATCGCGGGTCCTTGACTCGGTGGCGGAACTGCTGCCCCTGCTCTGATCCGCCGGGTCTGAGGAAGCGGCACACTCCCCCGGCGACCAGGGGTCGCTAGCATGGCGGGTATGAAGGTGGCCGTGTTCGGAGCGAAGGGGCGCATGGGCGCCGAGGTGGTACGGGCCGTCACCGGCGCCGACGATCTGGAGTTGGTGGCCGGCATCGATCTCGGCGAGGATCGCACCCCCGCGCTGCAGGCGGATGTCGTCGTCGACTTCACCGTGCCCGATGCAGTGATGGAGAACCTCGCCTGGTGCGCTGGCCACGACATCCATGCCGTCGTCGGAACCACCGGGTTCACCCCGGAGCGGCTCGACGAGGTACGTTCCCTCCTCGCCGGCTCGCGCGCGAACGCCATCGTGGCCGCCAACTTCTCCATCGGCGGGCTCCTGATGATGCACTGGGCCGAGCAGGCCGCCCGCTTCTATGACTCTGTCGAGGTCATCGAACTCCACCATCCGCACAAGGTCGACGCCCCGTCGGGAACCGCAGCGACGACGGCGAGGCGGATCGCTGCGGCACGAGACGATGCCCGGCTGGGGCCGGTGCCCGATGCCACGACGCAGGACGAAGGCGCCCGCGGGGCCATCATCGATGGCATTCACGTTCATGGTGTCCGAATGCAGGGCCTGTTCGCCAACCAACAGGTCATCTTCGGCAACGAGGGGGAAGGGGTCACCATCACCCACAACTCTTACACCCGCGCGTCCTACATGCCCGGCATCCTTGCTGCCATCCGAGCTGTGCCTGACCATTCCGGTCTCACGGTGGGTATCGAAGGCCTGCTCGGTATCAGATGACGGCGCGCCTCCCCCCGTAGGAGCTCGCCGTACGCGCAGAGGGCCCCGCACCCATCGGTGCGGGGCCCTCTGATGCTGGATCAGGCGTCGGCCGGTTCGGCGTCGCCCTCGTTCTCCTTGTCCTCGATCACCGGGATCAGGGACAGCTTGCCGCGGTCGTCGACCTCGGAGATCTCCACCTGGAGCTTCTGGCCCACGCTGACGACATCCTCGACGTTCTCCACCCGCTTGCCGCCGTTCAGGTCGCGCAGCTTGCTGATGTGCAGCAGACCGTCCTTGCCGGGCAGGAGCGAGACGAACGCGCCGAAGGGCATCGCCTTGACGACCGTGCCGAGGTAGCGCTCCCCGACCTCGGGCATCGTCGGGTTGGCGATGGCGTTGATCGCGGCGCGGGCAGCCTCGGCGGCCTCACCGTTGGTGGCTCCCACGAACACAGTGCCGTCATCCTCGATGGAGATGTTGGCGCCGGTGTCCTCCTGGATCTGGTTGATCATCTTGCCCTTGGGACCGATGACCTCGCCGATCTTGTCGACCGGAATCTTCACCGTGATGATCCGCGGGGCGTAGAGGCTCATCTCGTCAGGACCCTCGATGGCCTCGGCCATCACGTCGAGCAGCGTGTGCCGGGCCTCGCGGGCCTGCAGCAGCGCACTCGCCAGCACGTCGGCCGGAATGCCGTTGAGCTTGGTGTCGAGTTGGAGCGCGGTGACGAAGTCACGGGTGCCGGCGACCTTGAAGTCCATGTCGCCGAGCGCGTCCTCAGCTCCGAGGATGTCGGTGAGGGCGACATAGCGGGTTTCGCCGTCGATCTCATCGCTCATCAGACCCATCGCGATACCGGCCACCGAGGCCCGCAGCGGGACGCCGGCGTTGAGCAGCGACAGCGACGAGGCACACACCGACCCCATTGACGTCGAGCCGTTGGAGCCGAGCGCCTCCGACACCTGACGGATGGCGTAGGGGAACTCCTCCCGAGCCGGCAGCACCGGAACCAGCGCACGCTCGGCAAGGGCGCCGTGGCCGATCTCGCGCCGCTTGGGCGACCCGACGCGACCGGTCTCACCGGTGGAGTAGGGCGGGAAGTTGTAGTTGTGCATGTAGCGCTTGGTCGTCTCCGGAGAGAGGGTGTCGAGCTTCTGCTCCATGTCGAGCATGTTGAGCGTCGTCACACCAAGGATCTGCGTCTCACCCCGCTGGAACAGTGCCGAGCCGTGCACCCGGGGCAGCACACCGGCCTCAGCGCTCAGCGTCCGGATGTCGCGGGTCCCGCGGCCATCGATGCGGACACTCTCCGTCAACGTCTTGTGCCGCACCACCTTCTTGGTGAGCGCACGGTACGCGCCGGTGACCTCCTTCTCGCGCCCGGCGAACCGCTCGTCGAGTTCGCCGTGAATCGCCGCAAGAAGCTCCTCGGTCGAGGTCTCCCGCTCGTGTTTGCTTGCAATGCTCATCACCCCCGCGAGACGCTCAGACGCAGCAGCCGTCACGGCCTCCAGGACGTCCTCTTCGTAGTCACGGAAGACGGGGAACTCCTCAACAGCCTTCGGCAGCTGCTCGGCCAGCTCCACCTGCGCCTCGCACAGCGCCTTGATGAACGGCTTGGCGGCCTCGAGGCCCTGGGCGACGACCTCCTCGGTCGGGGCGGTACGGCCGCCGCGGACCATGTTCCAGGTCTCCTCGGTGGCGCCAGCCTCCACCATCATGATGGCCACGTCACCGTCGGGCAGCACCCGACCGGCCACCGCCATGTCGAAGGCGGAGTCCTGCTGCTGCTCGACCGTCGGGAAGCCGACCCACTGGTCACCGATCAGCGCGACGCGGACGCCGCCGATCGGGCCCGAGAACGGAAGACCGGCGAGCGTGGTCGACGCCGAGGCGGCGTTGATGGCCAGCACGTCGTAGCGGACATTCGGGTTGAGCGCCATCACGGTGACAACCACCTGGACCTCGTTGCGGAGCCCCTTGACGAAGCACGGGCGCAGCGGACGGTCGATCAGGCGGCAGGCCAGGATGGCGTGCTCACTGGGCCGGCCCTCGCGGCGGAAGAACGAACCGGGGATGCGCCCGGCGGCGTACATGCGCTCCTCGACATCGACGGTGAGCGGGAAGAAGTCGATGGCGTCACGCGGCTTGTTGGCCGCCGAGGTGGCCGACAGCAGCATGGTGTCGCCGTCCAGGTAGACCGCGGCGGATCCGTTGGCCTGCTGCGCGAGCAGACCAGCTTCGAACCGCACGACATGCTTGCCGAACGATCCGTTGTCAATGACGGCCTCCGCGAAGCGGAGACCAGGTCCCTCCATAGCCATGGAGATATTCCTTTCGTGGTTGCCCACGCGGCTGCTCCGGACTCATGAGGATCGGTCTTCGATCGAGGCCCCCGGGATCTCCCCCGCAGGCCACTACCGAGGACCGACGGCGAAGGCCGCGCTGGCAGTGGACAGAAATCTTCAGTTGTTGACGGGGGCGAGCCCCCGGGACTGGGGCGTGGCGCCCCGGCTCAGGCTACTGCCCGGGCATGCGAATGAGGGAGTAGCCACACGGGCCACTCCCCCACGAACAACGGTGCGTCACCGACGCAGACCGAGGCGGGCGATCAGAGAGCGGTAGTGCTCGACATCCTGCTTGGCCACGTAGTTGAGAAGCCGACGACGCTGGCCGACCATCAGCATCAGGCCGCGGCGGCTGTGGTGATCGCCCTTATGCTCTTTCAGATGCTCGGTGAGATGAGCGATCCGGTGGGTGAGGACGGCGATCTGGACGTCCGGAGAGCCGGTGTCTCCCGGATGCGTCGCATACTCCTCAACGATCTTCTTCTTCGTTGCTGCATCCATGACTGGTGCTCCCCTCGTCCGTTGCGCGGTGCCGGTCCCGACCAGGCGGCTCTCTGAATCCGCGGGCGTTCCACGCCGAGGAGCTACTCTACCCGACCAACCGCCCGGGAGCAGAATCGCCCGCTTCGCGACCCCGATTGGACCACTACGACACCGAGTAGTTGAATGGAGGGCGCAGCCGACCGCCCACAAGCGAACACCAGGGGCGACGCCTCGGCCGCGCGAAGGAGTGGACCACCATGACCGTCATCGTCGGAATCCCCGCCACCGCGGACCCGGACGAGAACCGGACCCCGATCGTTCCCGATGTCGTCACCAGGCTCGCCGCCGCAGGAGCCGAGGTGGTCGTGGAACGCGGCGCGACCGACCGGGCCTTCGTTCCGCTCGACGCCTTGGGCGACGTCAGGGTCGTCGATTCCGCTGCTGAGGTACTCGCCGTCGCTGACATCGTCTGGACCATTGGCAACCTCGACCCCGCCACCGAGGAACTGCTCCGCCCGGGACAGATCCTGATCGGGCTGCTACAGCCCTATGCCAGCGCCGAGCACGCGACGGCGCTGGCCCGCCAGGGGGTGACCGCCTTCGCTCTGGAGCTCCTTCCCCGCATCTCGCGCGCCCAGAGCATGGATCTGCTGTCGAGCCAGGGCGCAGCCTCCGGCTACCAGTGCGTGCTCATCGCCGCCGCGCGCACCCCGAAGTTCTTCCCCATGCTGACCTACGCCGCCGGCACCATCCGCCCGAGCCGCGTGCTGGTCATCGGGGCCGGTGTGGCCGGACTCCAGGCCGTCGCCACCGCCAAGCGGCTCGGCGCCATGGTCGAGGGCTACGACGTCCGACCGGAGACCCGTGAACAGGTGGAGTCACTGGGCGCGAAGTTCGTCGACACCGGAGTCAACGCCGGTGGCGAGGGTGGTTACGCTCGCGAACTCACCCCCGAGGAGCTCGATCAGCAAGCAGCAGCCCTCGCCAAGACCGTCGCCAACAGCGACGTGGTCATCACCACCGCGGCGGTCCCCGGACGAAAGGCACCGGTTATCGTGACGCGCGTCATGGTCGAGGCGATGCGCCCCGGCTCGGTCGTGGTCGACCTGGCCGCCGAAGGCGGCGGGAATGTCGAGGGCACCGTGGCCGGCAAGGAGATCGCGATCGGCGGCGCCCGAGTGATCGGGCCGGTGAACCTGCCGTCCCGGATGCCGGCGCACACCTCGGAGATGTTCTCCAGGAATCTGTTCAACTTCACCGCGCCGATGATCTCCGACGGCACCCTGGCCCTGAACTGGGACGACGAGGTCATCGCCGGTACTGCCCTGACTCACGAGGGTGCCGTCGTTCATCCGCGGGTGGCCGAGATCCTGGGGCTCGTCTCCAGCCCACCACCGCAGACCGACGCTGAGGAGACCACCATCGTGCTGGACACCAAGGAGAACCGGGCATGATCGACCTGCTCTACATCTACATCTTCGTCCTCGCCGCCTTCGTGGGCTACGAGGTCATCTCCCGGGTGCCGGTGATCCTGCACACGCCCCTGATGTCGGGATCCAATTTTGTCCACGGCGTCGTGCTCGTCGGATCGATGTGGGCTCTCGCCCACGCCGAGACGCCGCTGCAGTTGGCGCTCGGCTTCCTCGCCGTTCTGCTCGGTGCCGCGAACGCAGCCGGGGGCTATGTCGTCACCGAGCGCATGCTCGGGATGTTCGCCACCAGAGCCGACACCGTCAACAAGGGAGCCTGAGCCATGGGGTGGTTCATCAACGCGATCTACCTCGTCGTGGCGGTCCTGTTCATCCTCGGGCTCAAGGCGATGTCCTCGCCGAAGACGGCGCGACGCGGCATCGCCTGGGCCGGCATCGGGATGGTGCTGGCCACCGTGGTCACGTTCGGCCTGCCCCAGGAGGGCGGGGGCCTGATCTTCTTCTCCGAGGGAAGGACGATCAACCTCGCCCTCACCCTGGTCGCGCTGGTGCTGGGCGGGGGCATCGCCGCCTGGCTCGGCAAGGTTGTCAAGATGACCGACATGCCGCAGATGGTCGCGGTCTACAACGGCATGGGCGGTGGCGCCGCCGCCCTCATCGCGGCAGTCGAGTTGACCGCTGCGGACCCACCCACGGGTGCGCACGCGCTCATCGCCGTGCTCGGCGCCTTCATCGGGTCCGTCGCCTTCAGCGGCTCGGTGCTGGCCTTCGCCAAGCTGCAGGGGATCATGAAGAAGGCGGTCCGGTGGCCCGCCCAGAACGCTGGCAACATCATCCACACCCTGGTCACCCTGGGTCTGGGCGCAGCCGTCGTCATCCTCGGCCCGCACCCGGTCCTGCTCATTGCCTTCTTCGCTCTCGCCCTGATTCTTGGCGTGGCAGTGACCAGCCCCATCGGCGGCGCCGACATGCCGGTGGTCATCTCGCTGCTCAACGCGTTCACCGGACTTGCCGTCGGCCTGGAGGGCTACGTCCTCGGCAATCCGGCCCTGATCATTGCCGGCATCGTCGTCGGCGCTGCGGGCACCCTGCTGACCCAGCTCATGGCCAAGGCGATGAACCGGCCCCTCACCAATGTCCTGTTCACCCCGATCAGCGGGGAGGCCCGGGGCGGCGATGCGATCGAGGGAAGCATGACCGAGGTGTCGGCCATGGATGCCGCCGCGATGATGCGCTACGCCGAGAGTGTGGTCATCATTCCCGGCTACGGCATGGCGGTCGCCGGGGCCCAGCACAAGGTGTGGGAGATGACCAAGCTCCTTGAGGAGGCGGGCGTCGCAGTACGGTTCGCTATCCACCCGGTGGCCGGCCGGATGCCGGGGCATATGAACGTCCTGCTCGCCGAGGCGGGGGTCCCCTACGACCAGATCTTCGATCTCGACGAGATCAACGCCGACTTCCCACAGACCGACGTCGCGCTCGTTATCGGCGCGAACGATGTGGTGAACCCGGTGGCCCGCACCGACGAGTCGAGCCCGATCTTCGGTATGCCCATTCTTGACGCCGACAAGGCGCGTCAGGTCATCGTCATCAAGCGGGGCCGCGGCGCAGGATACTCCGGCATCGAGAACGCGTTGTTCTATGCCGACAACACCTCTATGCTCTACGGCTCAGCCCAGCAGGCGATCGCCGATGTGATCGCCGACGTCAAGACCCTCGTGTGAGGTGACGTTTCCCGCTCCGGGGATGCGAGACGGGCAAGCCTTTGGCAAGATGGCTCTTGCATTTGGTCATTCTGGCCAGAAACGTGGAGGGCCATGCGATCCCTCACGGGAAGGAACACCCATGGCCGACTCAGGGCAGGGACGTGCACGGGCACGGCTCGCGACCGCCGAGGATCTCGACGCTCTCGTGGCGATCGAGACAGCGCGCACGCAGGGCCTCTCGCGGACGTACCTCGACCTCCAGGAGCAGGGCGACTTCTCGGTGATCGTCGGCCTCTTGGACGATGCCATCGCAGGGCGGGTCATCCTCGACCTGCGGCCCATCGACGGCGTCCTGGTGCCCGAGCTGAAGCTGCTGTGGGTGGCCAAGGAAGCCCGCCGTCAGGGCCTGGGAGCGGTGATGACCGGCTATCTGGAGGACTTGGCCGTCGACCTCGGCTACGACGAGATCTTCCTCGGTGTCAATCCTGACGATCCCGCGGCGATCCCGCTGTACATCAGCATGGATTACACGCCCACCGGCGAGCATCGCAACCCGGTCAACGTCTCGGTGGTCGACGCCGATCAGACTGAGAACGGGGCGATGGAGGCCATCTACCGCAAGTCACTCCGCATCCGCTGATCCGCCGATGTCCTCGGCGAGGATCGTGGC
>JBKEBV010000027.1:0-4611 GCA_047973315.1 Propioniciclava sp. | reverse complement strand
AGGCCCTCGATGCCCTCCTCGACGCGCACGAAGGCGCCGAAGGGAACGAGCTTGGTGACCTTGCCCGGGACGATCTGCCCGATCTGGTGGGTCCGGGCGAACGTCTGCCACGGATCCTCCTGGGTCGCCTTCAGCGACAGGGAGACCCGCTCGCGGTCCATGTCGACGTCGAGCACCTCGACGGTGACCTCCTGGCCCACCTCGACGACCTCGCTCGGATGGTCGATGTGCTTCCAGCTCAGCTCGGAGACGTGCACCAGACCGTCGACACCGCCGAGATCGACGAAGGCGCCGAAGTTGACGATGGAAGAGACCACACCGCGACGGATCTGGCCCTTCTGCAACTGGTTGAGGAACGAGGTCCGCACCTCGGACTGGGTCTGCTCCAGCCACGCGCGGCGCGACAGCACCACGTTGTTGCGGTTCTTTTCCAGCTCGATGATCTTCGCCTCGAGATCCTGGCCGACATACGGCTGGAGATCACGGACGCGACGCATCTCGACGAGCGAGGCCGGCAGTAAGCCGCGCAGCCCGATATCGACGATCAGGCCGCCCTTGACGACCTCGATCACGCGGCCGGAGACGACACCGTCCTCTTCCTTGATCTTCTCGATCGTGCCCCAGGCGCGCTCGTACTGAGCCCGCTTCTTGGACAGGATCAGACGACCCTCCTTGTCCTCCTTCTGCTGGACCAGCGCCTCGATCTCGTCACCGACGGACACCACGTCGAAGGGGTCAACATCGTGCTTGATCGAGAGTTCCTTGGAAGGAATGACGCCTTCGGTCTTGTAACCGATGTCGAGCAGGACCTCGTCCCGGTCGACCTTGACGACGGTACCGGCGACGATGTCGCCGTCATTGAAGTACTTGATTGTGGCGTCGACGGCCTGCGCGAACTCTTCGGGCGAGGTGAAATCGTCGACTGCGACCTGAGCGGCCTCAGGAGTGGAGGTCATGTAGTAGGGCTCCGATAACTGAATGGTGATTGAATTGGGTTGACATGCTCATGTGCCCATCCCACTCCGTCCGGAGATGGACAGACCACGCCGATCCGCCAGCCTAGCCCTCGCCCGGGGGTAGGGTCAAAAGACTGGCAGATCGGCGCGGAGCAGCTCTCAGCGGGTCGCTGGCGTCGGCGCGGACCCGACCTCGGCGCCGGCACGGGCATCACTGTCGGGGACCTCGTCGGTGAGGATCCCGTTCCGCTTGGCAACGATGTAGGGCACCAGCGCCTGGCCTGCGACATTGGTCGCCGTCCGGATCATGTCGAGGATCGGATCGATGGCCAGGAGCAGGCCGACACCCTCGAGCGGCAGGCCGAGGGTCGACAGGGTCAGCGTCAGCATGACCACCGCACCGGTCAGCCCGGCCGTCGCCGCGGAACCGACGACGCTGACGAACGCGATGAGCAGGTAGTCCTGCCAGCCCAACGGGACGCCGAACAGCTGCGCCACGGTGATGGCTGCCAGTGCCGGGTAGATCGCGGCGCAACCGTCCATCTTGGTGGTGGCACCGAGCGGGACGGCGAAGGAGGCGTAGCTCTGCGGCACGTGGAGCTTGGTGATGACGTTGCGCTGGGTGATCGGCAGCGTCCCCACCGAACTGCGAGAGACGAAGGCGAACACGATCGCCTCGCCTGCGCCGGCGAAGAAGCGACGCACGCTGAGACCGTTGATCCGCAGCAGGATCGGGTAGAGGACGAACAGGACGAGCAGGCAGCCCACGTAGACGTCGATGGTGAACACCGCCAGCGGTGCGACGAGGTCCCAGCCGTAGCTGGCCACCGCACGGCCGATGAGGGCGGCCGAGCCGTACGGCGCCAGCAGGATGATCCACCAGACGAGCTTCTGGAAGACCGCGAGCAGGGACTCGGCCAAGGTGACCAGCGGTTGGGCCTTCTCCCCCACCGCCAGCGCCGCCGCACCGATCGCGATCCCCAACACGACGAGTTGCAGGACGGAGAAGGTGAGGGAGGTGGTCGCCTCGCCGGTCTCAGCGATCCGGGTGCTCGCCTCGAGGCCGAAGATATTGGCCGGAACGATCGAGGAGAGGAAGTCAAGCCAGGTCCCCTGCCGATTGACCGCCTGGGCGCCGTCGGTACTGATCGTCGCCGACGCTCCGGGGTTGGTCAGCAGCCCCAGACCGATGCCGATCAGCACGCTGAAGAAGGCGGTGATGGCGAACCACATCAGCGTCTGACCGGCCAGCCGGGCGGCGTTGGTGACGTGGCGGAGCTGGGTGATGGAGACGATGATCGCGGTCAGGACCAGCGGTACCACGACCACGCGGAGCAATTGGACGAAGATGGTGCCGATCGTCGACAACGTGGTGGTGAGCCAGGCGACCTCGCCTGCCCGGGCGATCCAGCCGAGGGCGATGCCCACGGCCAGGCCGATCAGGACCTGGGCCCAGAACGGGAGCCGGCGACGTTCGCGTCCCCCCGCCGACGACGATGAGGCGTCCGCAGACGCCGACAGAGCAGATGCCATGACAAAGTTCCTTCCGCACAGGTGGATGACGGCCATCACCGATGGCCGGGGTGCGCGGGCGCGCCACGTGGCGCGCTCCAAGCGCAGGGGGTTGGGCAGATCGGTCAGGCGCGACAATCGCAGGCAGCACGGCGGCACAGGTCGACCTCAAGTCGACGCCAGAAGCCGCCCATGAACACTCCTCGAACCGTAGGGAGGGACCCGCCGACGGTAGCCCATAATGGTCGAATCCACCAAAATACGTCGGTGAGGACGACTCCGCTCCTCCAGCCTCCCGGGTGTCCCGCCGGCAGGGAGCCGCTGCCCCAGCATCGGGTCGGCCCGGCGTCCGAGGCGGAATGCGCTCCGCGGCACCGATCCGTGGACTAGCGTGGGAACCACAACACCCAGGAGGAGCGCGATGAGCGGAACCGCTGCAGTTCACACCGATGCCACCTTGTCCCCGAGCAAGCTCGACCTGCTCGCTGCATGGCTTCCCCAGCAGTCCTGGTTCGACGGTGACGCCTCCGATCTGGAGCGCGTCGCCTTCTTCCGGTTCGTCGACCCCGACGGTGAGGTCGGGCTTGACTCGATGCTTATCGCCTCGGGTGGGCAGATCTACCATGTGCCGGTGACTTGGCGCGCCGAGGAGCTGGCCGACGCCGACCTCATCGGGACCCTCGAGCACAGTGGCCTCGGTACCCGGTACTGCTACGCAGCCAATACCGACCCGGTTTACGTCGCCGAACTCGTCCGGGTGATCCGGGAGGGTGACACCGCCGCAGACATCGTCGCCGAAGGTTCCGGCGAAACGGTCCCGCCCACGATGGCCGTGGCCGGCAGTGGGGTGGTCACCACCGCCGACGTCAGCGGGCAGATCCGTCTCATTCGTGTGCTCGACGCCGCGCACGAGGACACGAAGGGGGCCCGCGGCATGTTGGTGGGCACCTGGACCTACGACGGCCAGGAGCGGGAGGACGTGCTGGCGGTTCTGCGCTAGGACCGAATCAGCGCTCGGTCGGGCCACCACCCAGACCGACGAACCGGTCAAAGAAGGCGCCCAGCGCGTCGATCGCGCGTTGCTTGATCTCCCATGGCCACCGTGGGGTGCGAACCGCGACACCGGCGGCAGGACCCGGGTGATGGCGGTGCCACTCGTCCGGAGAGCACCGTCGCGGAAAGCGGCCTCGATGTAGGTTCGGGTCGCCTCCGGCTTGAGGTTCTCGGCGGCGATGATCTGCTCCAGCTCGGCTTCGCGCCGGGCAGCAATGTAGGCCTCCCAGGCGGCGTCGACGGCGCCGTCCACGGTGACCGAGTCGACGAAGTCCTCGATGAGGTCCTTCTTGTTGCGCAGGGTGGGGCTGGCATCGACGGCGCGCGTGATCTCGGCGCGGATCTCGTCCCCGTGCTCGGCACGGTAACGGTCCACCAGCATCAGGATGTAGTCGACGTCGAACTCGACCTGCTTGATCAGCTCGACCACGTCGTCGTTGATGGTCTCCTTGTCGGCGTCGCGGTCCTTGCGGAACTCCGCGAACAGGTCGAGGTACACACTCCGGTAGTCCTGACTCTGACGCTCGCTGAGCAGCTCGGAACCAGCGAAATCATCGAACGACGTCAGGATGTTCTCCCGGCGCAGGATCTGCCCGAACAACGCGATGAACGCCTTCTGGGCGCCCTCCCCCACGATCGGCTGGCCCAACGGGAACCGCGCCAACAACTCCTCGACCTTGGCGGCGTACTCGCCGAAGTAGTCTGCGTAGGGCTGGAGGAGGACGACGCCGCGGGCGTTGGCGTTTCCGAACAGTTCCAGCGCTGCCGTCATCGGTGGCCTCGTTGGCGCCGTAGGAGTAGATGAGCCCAATCTTGAGTCGCTGATCCGGAGGTAGGTTCCTCCACGGCGCGCTGGAACTGGTTGTAGTAGGCACGCGCCGCGTCGATGGAGGCCGTCGCGACGATCGCATTGAGGCCGCGCACCCGCCTGCGCTGACGGATCGCCTTGGCAGGCCGGGTGGTCCGGCTGGCCTGCGGGACGTTCGTCACCACCGAGTGGGTGTACCGGGATTCACGGCGGGTCTTCTGGTCGAAGTGCTCCAGTGTGTAGCCGACGATCTCAGCGATCCGTCGCGGGTCGAGCAGCGCC
>JBKEBV010000171.1:0-18338 GCA_047973315.1 Propioniciclava sp. | reverse complement strand
GGTGCGCCGTGGCGATGAGGCCAGCGACCTCGCGGTCGATCGTCGCCGCGATCTCGTCGGAGTCGTTCTGGGTACCTCCGCCCATCTCCCGTCCGACGAACGGCTCAGGGTCGCCGGCACCGAACCTGACCGCACCCAAGGATTCGGTCATGCCGTACTCGGCCACCATCGCCCGGGCAACCTTCGTCGCCTTCTCGATGTCGTTCGAGGCGCCGGTGGTGGGGTCGTGGAAGACGAGTTCCTCGGCGGCGCGACCACCGAGCATGTAGGCGAGCTGGTCGAGCAGTTCGCCGCGGGTCTGGGAGTACTTGTCGGCATCCGGCATCACCATCGTGTACCCGAGCGCGCGACCGCGCGGCAGGATCGTCACCTTCTGCACCGGATCGTTGCCGGGCATGGCGGCGGCGACGAGGGCGTGGCCGCCCTCGTGGTAGGCGGTGATGAGGAGTTCGCGCTCGTTCATCACCCGGGTGCGCTTCTGCGGGCCGGCGATGACCCGGTCGATGGCCTCATCGAGGTTCGCCTTGGTGATCCACTGCTGGTTCTGCCGTGCGGTCAGCAGTGCGGCCTCGTTGAGCACATTGGCCAAGTCGGCGCCGGTGAATCCGGGCGTCCGCCGGGCCACCGAGGCGAGATCGACATCCGGCGCGATGGGCTTGTTGGCCGCGTGCACGCCGAGGATCTGGTGGCGCCCCTTCATGTCGGGTGCCTCGACCGGGATCTGACGGTCGAACCGACCCGGCCGCAGCAGAGCGGGGTCGAGCACATCGGGACGGTTCGTCGCGGCGATCAGGACCACGCCGCCACGGACGTCGAACCCGTCCATCTCCACCAAGAGCTGGTTGAGGGTCTGCTCGCGCTCGTCATGCCCGCCACCCATACCGGCCCCCGGTGTCGCCCGACGGCGTCGATCTCGTCGATGAACACGATGGCCGGTGCGGCGTCCTTGGCCTGCTCGAACAGGTCGCGGACCCGGCTGGCGCCGACCCCGACGAACATCTCGACGAAGTCAGACCCGGAGATGGAGAAGAAGGGAACCCCGGCCTCGCCGGCGACGGCGCGGGCGAGCAACGTCTTGCCGGTGCCGGGAGGTCCGTACAGCAGCACACCCTTGGGGATCTTGGCGCCCACGGCGGTGAATTTGGCCGGCTCGGAGAGGAACTCGCGGATCTCCTGCAGTTCCTCGATCGCCTCCTCGCACCCGGCGACGTCGGTGAAGGTGGTCTGGGGGGTGTCCTTGGTGGCCACCTTCGCCTTGCTCTTGCCGAATCCGAGAACTCGGTTGCCCCCGCCGGCGTTGTTCAGCATGAAGAAGAACAGCAGGCCGATCAGCAGGAACGGGACGATGCCGAACAGCACCAGCGACCAGATGCTGTTGTCAGGGTTCTCCCCCTTCCAGGACTCCAGGGTGCCGTCGGCGACACGCTTCTCCAGCAGGGCGATGATGTCCTGGCTCTGGTCGCCGACCCAGGTGGCCCGCAACCGTTGGGAGCCGTCGGCGGTGTCGACGCGGACCTCCTGGTCACCGTCGACCAGGACGACCTCCTTCAGCTTGGTATCACTCTGCAGCAGGGTGATGACCTCGGAGGTGGGGGTGAGGGCGTAGCGGCTGGACTCGGACAGCAGGTTCATGCCGAGCATGAGGATCAGAAACACTCCGAGGATCCACAGGAACGGGCTCCTCAGAAGCCGTGGCGCTTTCAATACATCTCCCCGGTACTGGAACGACGGTCTGCGACAGCGAGCCTACTGCCTGGACCCAAAGCTCGCCGAGCCGGTGCACGGTGGTGGTGGCCCACACGTGGCCCGGCAGGAGGTGTCTTCGCGCTGTGCGGAGCCTGCGGGGTTGCCGTCAGCTGTAGACGTGGGGCGCCAGAGTGCCGACGTCGGTGAGATTGCGGTAGAGACCTGCATAGTCGAGGCCGTATCCGACGACGAACTCGTTGGGCAGGTCGAAGCCGACGTACTTGACGTTGACGGAGCTGCGGAGCGCCTCGGGCTTCTGGAACATCGTCATGATCTCCAGGCTGGCCGGGCCGCGGGACTGGAGGTTCTGCATCAGGTAGGCGAGCGTGAGCCCGGTGTCGATGATGTCCTCGACGACCAGGACGTGACGCCCCTGCAATTCGGTGTTCAGGTCCTTCAGGATGCGGACAACCCCCGAGCTCTTGGTGCCCGAGCCGTAGGACGAGATGGCCATCCAGTCCATCGCGACGTGGCTCCGCAACGCCCGGGAGAGGTCGGCCATCACCATCACCGCACCGTTCAGGACTCCGATCAGCAGCAGATCCTTGCCCGCATAGTCGGCGTCAATCTGCTCGGCCACCTCCGCAAGGCGGGCAGCCACCTCTTCTTTGGTGAACAGGACCCGGGTCAACTCGTCAGGTATCTGCGATGCCTCCACATCTCCAGACTAGCGGGATCGGGGCTGCCACCTCAGGCGCCCGTCCACACGGAGGACACGGCCGCCCGGGACATCGACCCCGGCCTGCCCGCGCCAGCCGGTGATCAGCCGGTCAACGGCGGTGATGTGCCCGCTGGTCACATCCCGAGAACCCCGCTCGCGGAGCCAGTCGCGGAGTTGTCGGGAGCGCAGCGCCGGGTCGAGGCCGGCCAGGTAGGAGCACCCCGGTTCGTCAGCTGGCACCCCGGCCAGCGCATCAAGGGCGTCGGCATCGGCCCGCGCCAGCGTCGCGGTCCGCGCGAGCGCCTCCGCGATGCCGGGGCCGAGTTCGGTCTCCAGCAGCGGCAGCACCTGCGTCCGCACCCGGACCCGCGCGAACGCCGGATCGCTGTTGTGCGGGTCCTGCCACGGCTGGAGACCCTGCTCGGCGCAGGCCGCCGCCGTCACGGTTCGCCTCAGCCCCAGCAACGGTCGACGCAGCCGACCCCGCTGGGACGCCATCCCGGCCAGCGCACGCACGCCCGCCCCCCGGGCCAGCCCGAGCAGGACCGTCTCTGCCTGGTCGTCGAGGGTGTGGCCGAGCAGCAGCGTCTCCTCCGGATTCAGCGCCTCGACGAGGGCGGCGTGCCGGGCGTCCCGGGCCGCAGCCTCCAGACCTCGGCCGTCGACCGTCACCGCGACGGGGTGGACGACCGCTGCGATATCCAGCAGGCCCAGGGCGTCGGAAACGGCAGCAGCGATCCGGTCCGACCCGTCCTGCAGGCCGTGGTCGACGACGACCGCGCGCACCGGGGTGCCCCGACGCTGACCCACCAGCCGCGCCGCCCAGGCGAGCGCGAGCGAATCCGTACCGCCCGAACAGGCGACCAGCCAGGGAGCAGCGGGAAGGGCGTCGAGAGCGCCGACCACCGCCAGGCTCGCCGGACCCAGCGCACGACGGGCCATCAGCGGTGGACCCGTTGCAACCACAACTCCGGGGCGGCGAGTTCGGCTGCTGTGGGCAGCTGCTCGGGGCCGTCATAGACGACGTTGAGCCCGGCGACGCCCACCCGGTCGAGGACCGCACCGCAGAACCGGGCGCCGTCCCGGTACTGCGCCAGCTTCAGGTCGAGCCCGAAGATGCGGTTCACCGCCCGGGTCAGACCCCCGCGATTGCGCCGGGCCTCGAAACGTCGTCTGATCGCGGCGACGCTGGGAATCACCCGCGGACCCACCCGGTCCATCATGACCTCGGCATAACCCTCGAGCAGGCTCATCACCGCGCTGACCCGGTCGAAGACCACCCGCTGATCGCCGGTGAGGACGGTGTCGAGTGCATTCCGCGGCCGCCGCGACTCCTCCCCCGACTCCCCGACGTCGATCAGTCGACGCGCCTCACCGAGAAGGTGGTCGGTGAGCCACCTCGCCCGCGCGAACTGGAGCCGATGGGTCTGCTCGTGCAGGCACACCCACAGCCGGAAGTCGGCCGGCCTCACCCGCATCTGGGACTCGGCCTGGAGGATGTTGGGGGCCACCAGCACCAGCTGCGGGGTCGGCAGGAAGGGGAGCCACTGCCCCAGGATCCGGGAACCGAGCAGAGCGAAAACTCCCCCCAGCTGGGCACCGTTGGCGCGGGCCGCGAGCCGACGAGCGGCCCCGACCGGGCGCGTCGGCACGGGCGCGATCGTCCGCAGCATGTCGGTGGTCATCTCGATGTTGAGTCGGAGCCAGCTCGTCCGGTCGACGACCCTGACCGGACCGCTCGCGTCCTCATCGAGCCCGGTCACCTCCCGCACGTACGGCTCTGACCTCGCCGCCGCACGGTGCAGGCCCGCCACGACCTGTTCGGCGGCGTCGGCCGACACCGCGGGGCCGGCCGGCAGGACCGTCCGCCCCACCCGGAGCGCCGCCGTCGAGTCGATGAGCGGAACCTCAGCCATGGCCCCAGCCTACGGCCGTACCCCCGGCAGGCCGGTTCAGCATCCGCAGGTCGCCAGCGTGGTCGCGGCCCGGTCGAGCCAGGCCCGGGCCGTGGTCTGGCCGGCACCACTGACCAGGAAGGAGAAGACGAGGGTCTGCCCGTCGGCGGTCACCACGTATCCGGTCAAGGTGTTGACTCCCCTGATCGTCCCCGTCTTGGCCCGGACGAGTCCGCGCCCTCCGCGGGCGGCCTTGGCGTCAAACCGGTTCTCCAAGGTGCCGGTGAGGCCGGCCACCGGGAGCCCGGTCACGACGGCCCGCAAGCGGTCCTCGGTCAGCCCGAGCCGGACCGCGCCGGCCAGGGCGGTCGGAGTGACGGCGTTGGTGGAGGCGATGCCGTTGCCGTCGACAACCCGCATCCCGTCGTTCCACAGTCCCAGTCGCTTCAGTTCAGTGGCGAGGACCCGGGCGGCTGACCGCGGGGTGGCCGGCTCTCCGCGGGCGAGCGCCACCTGCCAGGTCAAGGTCTCGGCAACGTCGTTGTCGGAGGTGAGGAGGGACTGCTCGACCAAGGTGGAGACCGGGGGCGAGACCACCGAGGCGAGTTCGTCTGAGGCGATTCCGGCCGGGGCCGCGACCACCTCGGTCACCTCGATCCCCTCCTCGGCCAACGCCGCGGCGAACCGGCGCGCCGCGAGACGGGCCGGGTTCTCGGCACGATTGGCCCCCGGCGGGTCCACGCGACCGTGGTCGACGGTCAGCGCGGTGATCGGTGCCACCGACCAGGCGAAGATGTCCGACCAGGCCGGGTTCCAGGCGGGTCCGCCGAACCGGTGGGAATCGTAGGCCAGGCGCACCTGGCCGGTACCGGCCTCACCGAGCGCCGCGGCCGTCCTACGCGCCAACTCCGCCAACGAGGCTGGCCGCGGGTAGTCGGCCACGGCAGTCGAGGTGAGCAGCGGATCCCCACCCCCGGTCAGCACCAGGGTCCCGTCGGCGCTCAGTCCGGTGGTGGTGGCGAAGGTGGTGTCGGGGCCGAGCACATCGAGCGCCACCAGGCCGGAGAGCACTTTCATACTCGAGGCCGGAGCCGAGGTGCCGTCGCCGTGTTCGTACAGGACCTCCCCGGTGCGGGCGTCGGCGACCGCGGCCAGCCACGGGCCGCCCGGGTCAGGGAGCGCTGCAAATCTCTGCTTCAGCGCTGCGGCTGTCACCGGATCGGCGACCGGCAGCGGTTCAAGGAGGGCCGTCGGTGGCGCCGCCACCTCAACCGGCGCTGTTCGGCCGCCGACGCGAGGATCGGCGTCGACGGCATCGGCCACCGGGAGCGCAACCACCACCGCGCCGCCGAGGGCGCAGACGGCGGCCAGCCAGACCGCCAGCACGCTCCCTCGCCGGACACCCGCGGCCACCTGGTCCTCCTTCTCCTCGTCGATCGCGGCTCCATCCTGCCACCCGGTACCCTGTGGTCATCCACACTTCCCGAGCCTGAAGGTGATTTGATGCGCGCATCGTTCGAACGCCCCAAGATGAAGCCTGACCTCTATTTCGATGTCACTGTCGAGATCCCCAAGGGCACCAAGAACAAGTACGAGATGGACCATCACAACGGTCGTATCAGGCTCGACCGCACCCTGTTCACCTCGACGCAGTACCCCAACGACTACGGCTTCATCGAGGGTACACTCGGCCAGGACGGCGACCCGCTCGATGCGATGGTGCTGCTGCCTGAGGCGACGTTCCCCGGTGCGCTGATCGAGTGTCGCGCCATCGGCATGTTCCGGATGCAGGACGAGATGGGTGGCGACGACAAGGTGCTCTGCGTGCCGATCGCCGATATCCGCCAGAAGAACCTGCGCAACCTCACCGACCTACCCGACCTGACCCTGCTGGAGATCGAGCACTTCTTCAGCGTCTACAAGGATCTGGAACCGGGCAAGTCGGTCGAGGGCGCGGTCTGGGTGGCCCGTGAGGACGCCGAGGCCGAGATCCGCGAATCCTGGGACCGTGCCCGCGGGACGTCGTTTGAGAGCGAGTTCACCCCTCCGGTCGGTGGCGACGCCCGCGACTGCGTCGGCGGCCTCCACGACGTCCCGGAGTCGAACGACTGAGGTGTCGGCCGACGCCGGCAGCTCGTCGGGGTACGTGCTGGCGCATCTGAGCGACCTGCACCTTCGCGGGGACGGTGACCTGGTCGGCGGTGTTGTCGATACCCGGGCTCACCTGGAGGATGCCCTCGCCGTCCTGGACGGCTGGGGCTCCGAGGTTGATGCCTGGGTGTTCTCCGGCGATCTGGCCGATGACGCGAGCCCGGCAGCGTACATCTGGTTGGCCGACCGGGTGCTCCCGCTCGCGCACCGCCACGGGGTCCGGGTGATCTGGGGTGACGGCAACCACGACGCGGCCACGCCCCTCCGGGCCGGCCTGAGGATCGGCGGGGACGGCCCGGTGCTGGCTGAGCACCAGGTGCGTGACCTGCGGGTGTTGACCGTCCCGAGTGCAGTTCCCGGCACCCCGGCCGGACACATCACCACGACCTCGCTGACCTGGCTGCGGGAGCGGCTCACCAGCCCGGCACCCGACGGCACCGTCCTCGTCGTCCACCACGCGCCCCTGCCTCAGCCGCAGACGGCAGCAGCACTGTGGCCGCTGGTCAATGCCGATGAGCTCGCCACGGTCATCCTCGGCAGCGATGTGCGGCTCATCCTGTCCGGGCACTTCCATCAGAGCGGTTTCGGGATGTTTGCCGGCGTGCCTGTCTCGGTCGCGACCTCGCTGGCCTACACCCAGGACGTCACCCGGGTCCCCGACCTGCGCGGTCAGGACGCTCACGTCGGGTTCTCCCGGGTCGAGATCGACCAGTCCGGACCACGAGTCACAGTTGTCCCGCTGGTCCGCGGCCGCAGCGTTCATCCGATCCTCACCCACACCGAGGCGCGCAGACGCCTCGAGGCCGAGGGGTAGCCTCGGGCTGTGCGCGATCTTTCCCGGCTTCCCAAGGCGCACCTCCATCTGCACTTCACCGGATCGCTCAGCGTGCCCGACCTTGCCCGTCTCGCCGCGGCCCGCGGGATGGATCTTCCTCCGGCGCTGGTCGATGACCATCCACTCGATGTTCCGGCGGACAAGCGGGGGTGGTTCCGCTTCCAGCGGCTCTACGACATCGCGCGGGCGGCCGTGACCGGCGAGGACGCCCTCCGGGAGGTGATCCGGGGCGCCGCCGCGGCCGATGCCGCTGAGGGGTCGCGCCGCCTGGAGATCCAGGTGGATCCCACCTCCTATGCCGGCGGCGTCGGCGGACTTCAACCTGCCCTGGAGATCATCCTCGACGAGGCCCGCGCCGCCGCCACCACCTCGGGGGTGCAGGTGGGGGTGATCGTGGCGGCGTCGCGGATCCGTCATCCCTTCGACGCCCGCACGCTCGCTCGGCTGGCTGCCCGACACGCCGGTCAGGGCGCCGGCGAAGTATGCGGGTTCGGCCTGAGCAACGACGAGTGGGAGGGCGACACCGAACTCTGGGATGCGGCCTTCCGGATCGCTCGGCGCGCCGGGCTGCCCGGGGTCCCGCACGGTGGTGAGTTGCGCGGACCCGAGCACGTGCGCCAGGTCGTCGATCATCTCGTGCCTCGCCGCCTGGGCCATGGGGTCCGGGCCACCGAGGATCCTCGGCTGCTCGATGACCTGGTGGCAACCGAGGTTGCCTTCGAGGTGTGTCCGGCCTCGAACGTCCACCTCGGGGTGTACCCGGCGCTCGCCGACGTCCCCCTGCGCCAGCTCACCGCTGCCGGAGCTCGCGTCGCTCTCGGCGCCGACGACCCGCTCCTGTTCCGCTCCCGTCTCACCGACCAGTACCGGACCGCACGCGAGATCCACGGATTCACCGATCCCGAGCTCGCTGATCTGGCCCGCTCCTCGGTGAGGGCCAGCTTCGCCGGTGCCGATGACCGCCGCCGCTGGCTCGCCCAGATCGACGACTGGCTCGCCGACGAACCAGCCGAGAGCTCCGGCACATCGTCGGCCGGCATCCCGACACTGAGCTGACCGGGAACCGATGCCGACCGTTGGGCGAGATCACTCGTCACGTCGCTGGCAGCCCTGAGGTCGACAGCGGCGGCTCTGCCACGCCGTCGGATCGGTGTGCGCGACCCCCGTCGCGGGCAATCGGCAACAGAATCCCGGTCAGCCGCGGGCGCGGTCAGGCGCGGACGCTGTCAGACGCGGCAGCGACACCGACGGTGATCCTGCCACCACGAATCGCCAGGGCCGGCTCTTGGCACGGGGAACATTCACCCGGGGACCGGTGCAGATCGAGGGCCGGCCGGTGCGCGGCGCCAGCCGGATCGCTCCCCCGGTCCGCTGCGGATCCGGAACGAGCAGGTCGGCGCCGTCGTCGGCGCGGGTGAGCCCGAGGGCCCGGGTGAGATTCCCGGGCCCGCGCGCAAGCCAGGCGTCCCGTACCCCGGGCCGCCGCTCGCGCGCCAGTTCCAGCCCGGCCACCACCTCGCCGGCCCGCATCAGCACCCCGCGCGCCACCTGTTCGGGTCCGCAAACGGCGTTTGCGCAGGCGTGTCCATGCATGGAGTAGACGTACAGGTGACCGCCCGGCCCGAACATGCTGCGGTTGCGGGCGGTCGGACCCCGGTAGGCGTGCGATGCCGGATCCTGCTCACCCTCGTAGGCCTCCACCTCGACCAGGCGGACACCGACCGGCCCGGCCCACAGGATGCAGCCGAGCAACAGCCGGGCGACGACCGGGGAGGGGGCGTCGAAGTCGAGCGGCGAGCCGGTCACCAACCGCCGCCAACGCCACCCGCCCGCGACCCGGGTCGTGCCATCCGCCAGCAATGGTTCATGGCGACCACCGTAGTCACCTCCTCCGACGCCGGAGATGGCCCGCGGAGATCCGGGAACCGACCTTCGGGTCGACCGGGGCGACGACATCGGCGACCCCTGGTCGGTAGCATGACTCGGGTTGTCCTGAGTTCTTGCCGGGATCCATCGGGTGATCGGACCTGGTTGCCGGTGGCGTCGCGGTATCGGCCCGATCATGACACGCGGGCGGTGCCGCGCCGCACCACCCCGACCAGATCGAGATCCGCTGGTCAGCGGCAAGGTTGCGATAGAGAGGTGTCATGGATTCAGTGCTTCCGACCCTTCCGCTCGACGGTATCCGACGCGCGCTGTGCGTCGTGGCCCACCCCGATGACCTGGAGTACGGCGCCTCGGCCGCCATCGCCAGCTGGGTGGAGCAGGGTATCGAGGTCGGCTATCTGCTGCTGACCTCCGGCGAGGCCGGGATGCAACGGCACCCCGGCGAGGCCGGCCCGCTCCGCGCCGAGGAACAGCGGCGGGCCTGCGGTCAGGTCGGCGTGAGCCGCCTCACGATCCTGGGTCACCCCGACGGCGTCCTGATGCCGACCCTCGACCTGCGCCGTGACATCGCCCGGGAAATCCGACGTTTCCGGCCCGACCTGGTGCTCACGATGAGCTGGGACGTGGTGGTGCCGTGGGGCCTCAATCAGGCCGACCACCGGGCTGCCGGCCTCTCGACGCTGGACGCGGTTCGCGACGCCGACAATACCTGGGTGTTCCCGGAGCTGGCCGAGCAGGAGGGTCTGGGCAGGTGGGGCACCACCTGGTTCGTCGTCACCGGCTCCGCCACACCCACCCACGGCGTCCCGGTGTCCGAGGCGCACGTTGCGGCCGCGGTCGCCTCACTATCGGAGCACCGCGCCTACCTGGCCGATCTGCCCGACCATCCGGCGCCAGAGGACTTTCTGCCGCCGTCGCTGAAGGCCCAGGGAGAGCTGACTGGAACGCCTTATGGCTTCTGCCTCCAGGCCGTCAAATTGCGGTGACCAGCCTGTGGGGAACATCGCTGCTGGATGACCGACCCGCACCTGCCCCACGAGCGGAAACCTCACCGAAGCGGACCGAGCCCACACTCCGGGGTGTCGGCGATGGCAGCGCGCAGGGCGGCCGCGTGACGTCCGACCATCGGCGGTAGCGCGTCCTCGCCGAAAAAGGCGACCTCAAGATTCTCCCCGTCCTGCGGATGAGGCTCACCGTGGAGATACTGGCAGCGGAACGTGTGATTGATGTACTGGCTGCGGTCGCCATTGGCGTAGACGACCTCATCGGTGACATCGACCCAGATCAGGCGTTCGACCTCGGCCCTCACCCCGGCCTCCTCGGCGACCTCGCGGATGGCGGCCTGCGCGGGATGCTCGCCAGGATCGATGATCCCTGTCACCGGCGCCCATTCGCCGGTGTCGGCCCGGCGCGCCAGCAGCCACTCGGTGCCGCCGGCACCCTCGCGGTGGACGCACGCTGTCGAACCGGACAGCCACAGCGGCGCCGTCCCGACCCGTTCACGGAGAGCCAGGATGAACTCCGGCGTCGACACGTGAGCCTCCTCTACAACGGATGAACTCCCCCGAGGTGGTCCCCGTAGGCCGCCTTGATGCTACCCGAACGGTGGGGCGGTCCTGGTCGGTGGGCCGGCAGCGCCGGGAGGAGGGCGACCACCGCCCAGCGGGGCCACCCTCAGCGCCCGGACTTAAACCCTGACCGGGCTCCGGCTGCCTGGGCGGACTTCTCCCGGACGGCCGTCACCGCGTCCGCCACAATGGTGGTGGAGTCGGACAACGACTGGTCAGCGGACAGCCGCACCGTTCTCAGGACGACCAGGCTGTTGCGTTCAACGAAGAAGGCCGTCACGTACCACAGGTCGGGCTCGGACAGGTCGGCCTCCGCCCAGGCCACGGTGTCGGTCCCCACCAGCCCGACCGGTTCGACGACCATCCGATGACCTTCAGGCACACCGGATCGCTGATACTCGGTACAGGCAGGGAGTGCTGCCGCGAGCTCATCGACGATCACGGTGGCCTGCGTCGCCCCCACCGGACGGATGCTCTGGTAGAGCACGTCGCCGTCCGGGTTGTGACGCTGCGATGCCCAGACGCCGGAGGGAGGCGGTACCGGTTCGGTCGCGACGCCGCAGACCGAGACCGGGAACGAGCCCGTCTCCAGTCTGCCGCCCGCCTCCCAGGTGTCTGCCGGAGGAACCTCCGCGGGAGCGAGCATCAGCACGGCCGCGTCCTCGGCTGCGGCGCGGGCAGGAGGAGCGTCGGTCGGCACCGGGACACTCATCGGCGCGATCGTCGGTCCGCTACATCCGGCGAGCAGCACGATGGTGGCAGCCCCGAGTGCAGCAGGGAACCGTCGGTACGGAATCATCGCTGTGGTCGGGGGTGGGCTGGGGACTCCATGACGTTCACGCTAATCGGAGGGCACCCCGGGCAGGGAGGGCCCGCGGGCCCATTCCGGACCCAAGGGAGGCCCGGATCCTAGGAAATTTCAGCAAGCCACCTTGTTCACGGAGCCACCTTGGGGAATCGAACCCCAGACCTACGCATTACGAGTGCGTCGCTCTACCATCTGAGCTAAGGTGGCGCGGCCCGAAGGCCGGTGGACCACTATACCGGCCGCTGGTGCCCGAAGCGAAAAGGGTTGACAGGCCCGGCACTCGTTGAACGCGCCGGCGGTCAGGCGCAGGTGGTGCCCTCCGCCGGCATGGTGCCCTCGACGAACCGCGCCGTGACAATGTCGGTGACGCATTCCCAGGTGCCGTAGGTCACATGGCTAGCCCCGGGCGCCGGAACCAGCACGGCGTTGCCGAGCGCTGCGGCCATCTCCTGCGACCACGCGAACGGGCTCACCGGATCCTGGGGAGCGCCCACGATCAACACCGGCGCGGCTGGCGGTTCCGGCCAGGTCACCGGATCAGCCGGGGCCGCGGTCCATCCGACACAGAAGTACGGGGCACCCATCCCGTAGCCGAACACCGGCGCAGCCTGCTGCTCGGCCGCCCAGGCGGCGTCGGCCTGCTGAGCGGTTCTCACCGCGTCATCGGCGCAGTAGGTGGCGACGAAGGACTCGAACCGACCCGAGAAGGACCCCTCGGGATTCCGGCCGTTCACCCGGTCGGCGGCGAGGAGCAGCTGGGCACCGTCCCCGTTCTCGGCCGCAGCCACCGCAGCGCCGAAGGCGGGCCAGGCGTCAGACCCACCACCGAGGATGGCCGCCATCCCGGTCACCGCGAGGGTCTGGGTCAACTGCCGCTCGCCCACCCTCAGCGGGCGCTCGTCGAGCTCATCCAACAGTGCTGTGACCTGGGCGACAGCATCGTTCCCCAGTCGGCAGGGAACCTCGGCGCACCAGTCGGCGAAACCGGCGAGGGCAGCGTCGAATCCTTCGGCCTGGACGCTGGTGCTGTCCCGTCCCGGCATCACCGCTGCGTCGAGGACCATCCGACCGACCCGCTCAGGAAACAGCGCGGCGTACGTGGCCCCGATGGTGGTTCCGTAGGAGGCGCCGTAGTAGGTCAGGGTTTCCTCCCCCAGCGCCTCGCGGATCAGATCGAGATCGCGCGCGGTGTCAGTGACCGACAGGTGATCGAGGAGGTCCCCGGCCCGGTCCCGGCAGGACTGGGCGTAGCGGTCGATTCCCTCGATGAGCGCCGTGCGTTCGTCATCGGTGTCGGGGGAAGCGTCCAAGGCAAAATACTCATCCGTCGCGGTGGCGGTGCTACAGGTCACGGGGTCCGAGGCGCCCACCCCGCGAGGATCCCACCCGACGATGTCGTACTGCTCCAGCCCGTCCCTGGCGAACTGCGTGGCGAAGTCGCGACCGGAAGCCCCCGGCCCCCCCGGGTTGACCAGCAAGGACCCCAACCGCGGTGCTGCTGTCGCCGGAATCCGCCGCAGCGCAAGCGTGACCGTCCGATCGTCCTCGGGGGAGCCGTGGTCGAGCGGGACGACCATCTCCGCACACAAGGCGTCCCCACAGGCCGTCCAGTCGAGTGTCCCGGCTGAGACCGGTGCCGGGGTGGGCGTCGGCGTCTCCTCGGGGGCGACCTGGCAACCGGCCAGCAGGGTGAGGATCCCGAGGACGGCGACGGCGGGCGGCCGACTCGGGCGGAAGGTCATCCGGCCTCGTCGAGGCGCCTCACCGCACGGCGGGCCCGGAACCCACGATCAAGCGCCCAGGCGCCCCCACCGATTGACATGAAGAGGAACCCGACACCGGCCAGCAGCACCTCGAGCTCGCCGGTGAAGCCGGGCTCACCCGCGACGAACGGGCTCCAGGGCCCCCAGAGCACGAAGGCCAACGCGCTGGCGGCGATGATGAGCACACCCAGGCCCGCGATCCGCGTGAGAAACCCGAACACCAGAGCGACCGCGATCGCCACCTCGGCCACGCCGAGCACGATGGCCAGCGCGCCCGGTGCGGGCAGGATCGTCGTGGCGATCAGGTCAGAGGTCTGCTGCACCTGCAACAAGGTGGTGATGCCGCGAACCCCCAGGATCACCGCGACGACAAGACGCAGCAGGAAGAGGGCGAGCGAGGGCGCGAAGGTGTCGGTACTGCGCCGGGTCGCCACCCGCTCCCGCACCGGCGGCAGCGGGTCGACGGCGGCGGAGTCATCCTGGGCGGCACGCGCGACGGCAACCGGATCGCGTCGTTCCGGGCGCGGCCGCAGCGCTGCCTCGCGGGCTGCCCGACGGGCCTCCCGCTCGGCCTGGAGCCTGGCCCGCTCGCGGCGCACCGAATCGCCCGCCGCGTCGACGCGCGGATCGGCGGGGTAGGCGACATCGGCCGGCTCGTCCTCCAGGAGCGCGACTGGGGAGGCCGGCGTCAGTGGGTACGCATCGCCGTCCGGCATCACCGCACGGGCAGGCTCGGCGCCGTCGACGACGTCGTCTTCCGGGATACGTTCATCAGCCATCGGGGAAGTCCTTTGCTGTCAGGTCGGACACGACCATGGTCGCAGGACAGGCCTGCGTTCCCGCGCAGCGACACGGGACGTACCAGACACCCTCAACCGTGGTGAAGGCTGATCATCAGCGATTCCATGGCCAACTGCGGCGCCACGTTCACCTCGAGCGCCTCCCGGCAGGCCAGGATGGCATCGATGCGTCCCAGCGTCTGCTCCGGGGTTGACTGCCGGGCCGCCATGCCGAGGTCGTCGGCGACATCGCTGTTGATCAGCCGCCCGGTGGCCCCGGTCTGCAGGGCGAGCACATCGCGGTAGTAGCTGGTCAACTCGGTCAGCACCCGGTCGAGGGCATCGCGCTGGTACCGCTTGGCCCGCGCCTTCTGCTGATCCTCCAGGTCCTTCAAGGCGGCTGCCGCGTTGCGGGGACGGGCCCCTCGGCTCCCAGCACCGAGGGCTTCGGTGAGCTTGGCGCGCTCGTCGGCGTCGAGGTCGGTGGTGACCTGTTTGGTCTCCGCGGTCGCCGCCTCCACCACGGTGGTGGCGGCCTGCAGGCAGGCCCCGAGGGTGGTCAGCCCAGAGGGCAGCCGGAGTACCTCGTCGCGGCGGCGGCGCGCGTCCTCGTTGCGGGCGAGCGCGCGCGCCCGACCAATGTGACCCTGCGCCACCCGGGCCGCGTGCGCGGCCATCTCCGCCGGGACCTGGTCGCGTTCGGTGAGCAGCCGGGCGATGTCGCGCTCCCCCGGCGTGGACAGCTCGACCCGGCGGCACCGCGACCGGATCGTGATGACGACGTCATCGGCGGTCGGCGCGCACAGGATCCAGATGGTCCGGCTCGCCGGCTCCTCGATCGCCTTGAGCAGGGCATCGGCACCCCGCTCGGTGATCCGGTCGGCGTCCTCCACCACCAGCACCTGCGCCCGGCCCAAGGTGGGAGCCATCGCCGCCCGACGGACCAGGTCGCGCACGTCATCGACGCCGATGGACAGCTGCTCGGTCCGGACCAGCGTCACATCGGGGTGGGCCCCCGACAGCGCGGTGCGGCAGGCGGTGCACTCCCCACACCCGCCCCGCTCACACTGCAGCGCGGCGGCGAAGGCCCGGGCGGCATTGGAGCGACCCGAACCGGGGGGCCCCGTCACCAGCCAGGCATGGGTCATGGCGTGGTGGTCGCGCGCCACGGCCCGCCGCAGGATCGCGACGACGCGCTGCTGGCCGACGAGTTCATCCCAGACGGTCATGGGTCCATCCTGCCCCGCGCGGACGACACTCCGCACGGATCAGCGCTGACACAGCAACTCCTCCACCCGCGATCTGACGGCCGCGGCGATCTCATCTTGCGACTGTCGGGCCGGCAGCACCAGGTAGCGTTGCGGTGCCCGCGCGGCCAGTGCCAGGAACTCCTCGCGGACCCGCTGGTGGAACTCCGCTCCGGCCGATTCGATCCGGTCGGGCTCCCCGGCCGGGGCGCGCCCGTCAGCCGGATCGAGATCGAGCAGCACGGTCAGGTCGGGAACCAGTCCGCCGGTCGCCCAGTCGTTCAGCGTGGCGACCTCGGCGTGCTGGAGGATCCGCCCGGCACCCTGATAGGCCAAGGTGGAGTCGACGTAACGGTCACTCACCACCAACTCGCCCCTCTCCATGGCCGGGCCGATGAGGGTGTCGACATGCTGGGCGCGATCGGCCGCGAACAGCAGCGCCTCGGCGCGCGGGCTCAGCTCGTCGGTCTCCCGGCTGAGCAGAATCCGGCGTATCTCGGCGTTGACGGCCCCGTCGCCGGGTTCGAAGGTCGCCACGCACGGGTGCCCGGCCGAGTTCAGCCATTCGGTCAGCCGCCGGACCTGGGTCGACTTACCCGCGCCGTCCCCGCCCTCGAGGACGACGAAGATCCCGCGCACCGGCTGTCCCTACTTCTTCTTCGCCGGCGAGCGACGCCTGGTCCGTTTCGGGGCCGGACCCTTCACACGTTTCTCAGCCAGCAGTTCGGCCGCGCGTTCGATCGTGACCGCCTCCACCGAATCAGCCTTCCGCAGGGTGGCATTGGTCTCCCCGTCGGTGACATACGGTCCGAACCGCCCATCCTTCACCACGACCGGCTTGCCGTTGGCCGGGTCAGGCCCCAACTCGCGCAGCGGACCAGCGGCGGCGCGACGACCCCGCGTCTTCGGCTGGGCGAACAGCGTCTCGGCCTGCTCCAGTGTGACGGTGAAGAGCTCCTCCTCGCCGCCCAGGGAGCGGGAGTCCGTTCCCTTCTTCAGGTAGGGGCCGTAGCGCCCGTTCTGCGCTGTGATCGCGTTGCCCTCGGCATCGGTGCCGACGGTCCGCGGCAGGCTCAACAACCGCAGCGCATCAGCCAGGGTCACGCCGTCCAGCGTCATGTCGGAGAACAGCGACGCCGTCCGCGGCTTGACCCCCTTGGGTGCGTCCTCGGGCAGGACCTCGGTGACATAGGGGCCGAACCGGCCGTTGCGGACCACCAGTTCGGTGCCGGTGTCCGGGTCCTCGCCGAGGGGACGCTCGGCACCGGACGGGGCGGCAAGCAGTTCGGTGGCCTTGTCGACGGTGAGCTCGTCGGGCGGAAGGTCCTCATCGACGTTGGCGCGGTTGCTGTCGGCGTCCTCGACGTAGGTTCCATAGCGGCCCACCCGCACAGCGATCCCGGAGTCCTGACCGCGTACCGGGTGGAAGGTCGACAGCCGACGGGCGTCGATCTCGCCCAGTTCGCTGACCAGTGTGGCCAGACCGTCGTATCCGTCGGAGCCGAAGTAGAACTCCTTGAGGACATCGAGACGCTCGGCATTACCCGCGGCGATCTCGTCGAGAATGTCCTCCATCTGCGCGGTGAACTGATAGTCGACCAGACGGGGGAAATGCTGCTCGAGCAGACGGGTCACCGCGAACGCCAACCAGGTGGGAACCAGCGCCGACCCCTTCTTGAAGACGTAGTCGCGGCTCGTGATGGTCCGGATGATCGAGGCGTAGGTCGAGGGACGCCCGATCTCGAGTTCCTCGAGTTTCGCCACCAGCGACGGCTCGGTGTAGCGGGCCGGGGGGCGGGTGTCGTGGGACTCGGCCTCGACCTCGGCGACGGTCAACGTGTCACCCTTGTGCAGGTCGGGCAGGCGGGCGGTGTCGTCGTCGGAGGTTCCTCCCTCCTCGGTGCCGGCGACGTAGGCCTTCAGGAAGCCGGCGAAGGTCAGCGTCCGGCCCGAGGCGGTCAGCGACGCCTGCGCGGCGGTGACCACCTCCTCGGAGGTGACGTCGGTGAGATCAGCCGGAGCGGGCAGGGATGCGGTGAGCGAGATGGTGACCGTCTGACCCTGGGCGTCCTTCATCTGGGAGGCGAGCGTGCGCTTCCAGATCAGGTCGTACAGCCGCAGGGCGTCGCCGCGGAGCCCGCTGCCCTCCGGGGTGCGGAAGGTGTCACCGGCGGGGCGGATCGCCTCGTGCGCCTCCTGGGCATTCTTCACCTTGGAGGTGTAGGTGCGCGGGGCATCAGGCAGGTACGCCGCACCGTAGAGCTCCTTCACCTGCGCCCGGGCGGCGGCGATCGCGGTGCCGGACAGCGTGACCGAGTCCGTACGCATATAGGTGATGTAGCCACCCTCGTAGAGCTCCTGGGCCACCGACATGGTCCGCTGGGCGGTGAAGCCGAGCTTGCGTCCGGCGTCTTGCTGAAGGGTCGTCGTCCGGAACGGCGGGTAGGGCCGACGGGTGTAAGGCTTCGCCTCGACCGCATCAACCCTGACGGTGGCTGTCCTCAGTTCGGCGGCGAGCACGTTCGCCCCGGTGAGATCGAGATGGATCGCTTTCGCCGCGGTCAGCGCACCGCTGGCGTCGAAATCGCGTCCGGTCGCGATCCGGCGACCGGCCACCGCGGACACTCGCGCCGAGAACTGCTGCGGGTCGATCCCCGCCCCGCCGTCAAGCAGGACATCGAGCCCGGCGTAGGTCGCCGACTGGAACGCCATCCGTTCCCGTTCCCGGTCGACGACCAGCCGGGTCGCCACCGACTGGACTCTGCCCGCCGACAGCCGCGGCATCACCTTCTTCCACAGCACCGGGCTCACCTCGTAGCCGTAGAGGCGGTCGAGGATGCGGCGGGTCTCCTGTGCATCGACCAGATCAGTATCGAGGTCGCGGAGGTTGTCCGCAGCGGAGCGGATCGCCTCGGGCGTGATCTCGTGGAAAACCATCCGCCGGTAGGGGATCTTCGGCTTGAGCTCCTGCAGCAGGTGCCACGCGATGGCCTCGCCC
>JBKEBV010000169.1:0-8083 GCA_047973315.1 Propioniciclava sp. | reverse complement strand
AGGCCGTCGTCGTAGCGGAAGCTGACGACCGGGGAGTTCTCCTCGGCCTCGGCGAAGTCCGCCAGGTCATCCTCACTCTCGGTCGTGCCGGATGGCCGCTCGTCGCGCAAGGTGATGGTGAGGCCCTTGTTGAGGAAGCACATCTCACGGAAGCGGGTGGCCAGGGTTTCGAAGTTGAGGTGCGTGGTCTCGAAGATGTCGCCGGAGGCGTAGAAGGTCACGGTGGTGCCGCGCTCGTCGTCAGCTCCGAGGGGGGCGAGGCGCTCCAGGTCGGCATCAGGCGTGCCCAGGGTGAAGCTCTGGTGCCAGTGGTGGCCGTCGCGGCGGACATCGAGGCTCAACCGGTTCGACAGCGCGTTGACCACCGATGCACCCACACCGTGCAGACCTCCGGAGACCTTGTAGCCGCCGGCGCCGAACTTGCCGCCGGCGTGCAGCACGGTCAACGCCAGGGTCGCGGCCGGGATCTTCTCCTTGGGGTGCAGATCCACCGGCATACCACGGCCGTTGTCGACCACCCGCACGCCGTCGTCGGGCAGCAGGGTGACCTCGATCCGGTCGGCATAGCCGGCCAGCGCCTCGTCGACCGAGTTGTCGACGATCTCGTACACCAGGTGGTGGAGCCCCCGCTCGCCGGTGGATCCGATGTACATGCCGGGACGCTTGCGCACCGCCTCCAGGCCCTCCAGGACCTGAATCGCACTCGCGTCGTACTTGCCTTCCTCCACCGAGGTGGACGAGGCCTTCGGCCCGGACTGTGACTCAGTCACCCGCTACCCTCTCCTACACACGAGGCGCCGTCCCGCAGCAGGCTGCGGACGGCACCGTGACAACCTGCGCCAGTCTACCGGGTAACGCCGCTTTCTGCCCGACCACACGGCATGTGGTTAGGCCTTCATTGCCACGTGAGGGCCATTTCAGTCGACGAACTCCCCAGGATGCGTCCCTCCCCTCGCGCCAGGGGGCCCGAAAGGCGCACAACGGACGGCAGCGGTCGTCCGGGCCGAGCGGCTCGGGGTCTCAGTCGAGCCGGTCGATCGCCCGAAGGACGTCGACCGCCGAGGTCGGCCGCCGCAGGATCGCTGCCGGATCACCGGCCTCCGGAGAGCTCGCGTCGGTGACCGTCCACACCCCCCGGGCGACCTGATCGGTGTCATTGGCGTACAGGTGGGGTCGTTGGGCATCGAAACAGAGCGAGTCGCCGGCGTGCAGGACCAGCACGTCGAAGTCGAGGTGGACCGTCAGAGTCCCCTCGATCAGGTAGGCGTGCTCCCTGCCCTCGTGACGCATCAGCTTTCGTTCCTTGGAGCTGGCACCCCCGGGCTGGTAGGTCACCAGGATCGGCTGCGGACCGCCGGCGCCGGAGGCCAGCCGCTCCCAGCGGCACCCGCTCTCCATCTCGATGGTCGGATTGTCGGCTCGGCGTTGCAGTGCGCCCTCGGTGGAGAACTGCCCCCCGCGGCGCGGAGCCGATCCGGCGTCGACGACGTTGCCGACCAGCTCGTCCAAGGAGACACCGAGGCGGGCCGCCATGGCGGCGAGGGTCGCCACCGATGGTCGGGTCTTTCCCATCTCCACCTGGGAGATCATGCTCGCCGACACCTCGAGGGAGTTGGCCAGCGAGCGCAGCGACAAACCCTGCCGTTGACGGGCAGCCCGCAGACGCACCCCCAACTCATCGGGCACTGATCATCCTCACGTTGTTCACCACCATCTGACCGTAACCCCTGGGAGGCGTCACCGTCGTGACAGCGCCGGCAGACACCCCGGGACCGGCTGAGCCCGCAGCCGGTGATCCTCGACTGCTGCGCGACCCCACCCGCGCACGCTGACCGCGTCGACCTGTTCACGGCACGCCCACATCGGCGCGCACGGGTGGATCCGCCCCTCAGACAGCGGCAATGGCATCGATCTCGATGGTCGCGCCGTTGTAGAGCGAGTACACCCCGATGACGGTGCTGGCCGAGGGCTCGGGAACGCCAACGATGGCATCGCGCGTCCGGCGCCAGACAGCGAGCTTCTCCTGGTCGAGGTGGGTGATGTACACGTTGACCCGGACCAGGTCGGAGTAACTGGCGCCAGCAGCGGTGAGGGCACGCTCCAACTCGGCGTAGGTGAGTTCGATGGCGCGTTCGAAGCTCTCCGGAACCGATCCATCAGCCTCGAAGCCGACCTGTCCGGAGATGAAGATCAGCTCGCCGGCGGTGACGCGGACGCTGTCGGAGATGCCCGGCACGACCGGTGCCGGGGTGTGGCTGATGCGGGTGTTGGCCATGGTTGGTGTTCTCCTTGATATCGGGATGGTTGGCTGACCGAAGGTCACGGTCAGAACAGATCGTCGACACGACCGTAGATCGCGTGGAACGGGACGGACTTCTCCTGCAGCACGGCATCCTCGCGGAGAGTGAACCAGCGCCGCCCCTGGTAGACCAGCGGCGCCCCCTCCGAGACGGGACCCTCGGGGCGCGGCTTGGCGCTGAGCGCCTCCACGATGAGCAGCGTTGATCCGGCCACGTCGACCCGATCGACCACCCGTCCCCGGAGCCACGCGTCGGCCCCGGGATAGTACGGCTCGCCGGTGGGGAGTCTCGCCCACTCGACGTCGTCACCGAACCGGTCCACACCGCTGGTGGCGCACAGCTTCGCCAGATCGACATTGTCGGCCGACACCAGGTGCGCCACCACGGTCTCGGCACGCACCAACGTCGGAGTGCTCGAGGACAAGGCGGATGCTGAGAAGACCAGCGTGGGCGGCGAGATCGACACCGAGAACAGCGAGCTCACCGCCATCGCCACCGGGCCGTCCCCGGCATCGGCGGTGACGACGGCCACGCCGGCAGGATGCAGCCGGAAGGCATGGGTGAAGTCCGCTACCGGGAGCGTGGGCTCAGCTGTGGGCATGGGGCACCTCCAGGGTGGGGACGACAGGCTCAGACGACGGGAAGCACCGAACGCGCCTCCTCCTCGCGATCGAAGACCACCTTGCCGAAGGCTTCGTACCCGCTCGCGCTCAACGTGTGACCGTGACGGCTGGCGGTGGCCTGATCGCGCCACACCCGTTGGATGAGCGCCGACTCGGCGAAGCCCGCCGATCCGTGGGCGGTCACCAGGTCGTTGATAGTCTCGGTGACGGTCTCGACCACCCAGGCCGCCTTCGCGCGCATCGCCAGCCGCTCGGGGTAGGGCGCGTAATAGTCTCGCTCCGCCCCGGCGTAGATCTCATCGGCCACGTCGGCGGCCATGAGTTCCACCGCCTCCAGGCGGACCGAAGCCCGGGCGACGGCCACCTGGAACATTGCCGAGTCGGCCTGCTTCTCATAACCGGTGTAGGCGATTGACTTCGACTCCGCCTTCTCGATCACGTAGTCGAGTGCGGCCCGGCCCATTCCCAGATTGGGGCCGATCAGCTTCATGAACAGCGAGGGCACGAACACTGTCCGATAGCTCAGCTCCGGATTGTCATCGAGGTAGCCGCCCTCCACCGCCGCCGCCAACGGCAGCACCCGATGGTCGGGCACGAAGACGTCCTCGGCGATCTGCATCACGCTCCCGGTGCCCTTCATTCCGGCGACGTACCAGTTGTCCTTGAAGGTGAGCTCCGAGGTCTGAATCAGGGCAAGGCCAGCGTCAACCACCTCGCCGGCATCGTTGGTGAGCGGCATCCCGAGCAGGGACCAGGCCGCGTGCTGGCTCCCGGTGCCGTAGCCCCACGTTCCGCTCACCCGGTAGCCGCCGTCGACGCGTGTTGACTCCGAGGTCGTGGCCAGCACAATCGACACGAAGTCGTTCAACGAACCGTCCGGTCCCCACACGTCTGCTTGGGCGCGCTCGTCCATCAGTCCCAGGACCCAGGCTCCGGAGTCGAGGATGCCGGTGACCCAGGCGAGGGCTCCGTCCCCCCGGGCGATCGCCCTGGCCACCGCATGACACTCGCGGGTGTTGGCGGCCAGACCACCGAACTTCGTCGGCACCGAGATGGTGAAAGCACCGGTGTCGGCGACAGCCTGGAAGACGTCCTCGGGGATGCGGCGGAGTTCCTCCCCCTCGCGAGCCCGCTCGATGAGCATCGGACGCAACGCATCGATTCTGTCGACGATGGCCGCGATCTCCGGACGAACAGTTACCTCTGCCATGGCGCACACTCCTGATGTGTTGGGGGTCCGTGATCTTCACGATTGTGCACTCGAGCTTTGCAGTTCGACAGGAGTATGTCAATCATTACTGAACAATGGTGGGTCGAGGGCAGCAGAAGTTTCGGCGTTACGACGGGGTTTCGCGGCGTAGACAGCAGATTTCAGACGCCGACGAGGCAACGTGGGTGGGAAGTCGTGTAAGCGTCACTTTACACTCGTGTACAGCGGAGGCGGTTTGACGGCCGGGTCAGGTCAGCCGTAGGTGTCGCGTGGACCCCGACCCTTGACGGTCCTGGGTCCGTGGCGCCAACTGGGTGCTTCGGGCCCCAGCACCTTCACCACAGTGATCGTCCCCTCACCCAGGGAGGCATTCATTCGGGCCAGCAGTTGCGGGGCCATCAGTCGGAGCTGGGAGGCCCAGGCCGTCGAGGTGGTTCTGACCACCAGGGTCCGCTCGCGGAAAGCCTCTGGCGAGGAGTGCTCCGCCAGCGCGGATCCGACCAGCTCCGACCACCGGCCCAGCAGCAGATGGACGTTGATCTCGGTGCCCCAGCCCCGTTCGCTGACCACATTCTCCAAAGCATCGCCGACGCTGACCGGGTCACCGAGCCGCGACCTCGGCGTGCTGGCCCGTCTCCTCGGCTGCCGTTTCGCCGCCGGTGCTGCGGGTGATGCCTGGCCTGCGGCATCCGCGATCCTCCGGGCCAGATCCAGCCCGGTCGGATCGAAGGGGACCTCGTCGGCGGTGTGCTGCTCGGCAGGTGGCTTAGACATCGCGGGAAACCTGCCCCTCGGCGACGCGATACCGGCGACCTTCCAGTGCTCCGGGGATGTCCGAGGCGACGGCGGCGGTGATCAGCACCTGCTCCGCATCAGCGATCCGGGCGGCCAGCCGGGCGCGTCGCACCTCATCGAGCTCGGCGAAAACGTCGTCCAGGATGAGGACCGGCTCCACGCCGTCAGCCTGGAGGAGCGCGTAGGCGCCGAGTCTCAACGCCAACGCGTACGACCAGGACTCGCCATGGGAGGCATAGCCCTTGGCAGGCATCGGGCCCAGACTGAGCACCAGGTCGTCACGGTGCGGGCCGACCAGGCTCACCCCCCGGGCGATCTCCTCCGCACGGCGCTGCTGCATCCGCGCGAGCATGCGCTCAGCGAGGTCGTCGACCGACGCAGCGAGGATGTCGGCGTCCTGTTCTGCTCCCGGTTGCGGGTCGAGTCCGAGCCCGCTGGACCGGTAGCCGCAACGAACCGCGTTGTTCGTCGGTGCGATGGCAGCGTACGCCGACGACATCCCCTCACTCATATCCGCCAGCGTTCCCAGGCGCGCGTGGACAAGTTCTGCACCCAGCCGGGCGAGTTGGTCGTTCCACACCTCCAGCGTGGAATCGGCGTAGTCCCCGGCCGGACGTGAACCGCGTCGGCCCGACATCGATTTCAGCAGGGTTGATCGTTGGCGCAGCACCTTGTCGTAGTCGGCCTTGACGCCGGCCAGGCGTGGCCACCGTTGGATGATGACCTGGTCGATGAAGTGGCGGCGGTCAGATGGGTCCCCCTTCACCAGCGCCAGGTCCTCGGGAGAGAAGAGCACGACCCGCAGTGCACCGAGGAGGTCGCGGGGCCGTTTGAGCGGGCCGCGGTTCAGTGAGGCTTTGTTGGCCTTCCCGGCGTTGATCTCAATCTCCAGGGCCAAGCTGCGCTCATCGTCGATGCCGGCCCGGACCCGGGCGCGCACCAGCGCGCGGGGTGATCCGACGCGGATGAGCGGGGCGTCGGTCGCCACCCGGTGCGATCCCAGGGTAGCGAGATATTCCACCGCCTCCACCAGGTTCGTTTTCCCCTGACCGTTCCTTCCGGTCAGGGTGGTCACGCCAGCACTGAACTCCAGTTCGGCCAACGGCCAGGAACGGAAGTCCGCGAGGTGGAGATCGGTGACGAACACCTCACTGCGGCAGACGCATCAGCATGATCACGTGCTTGTAGTCGCCGGAGGGTTCTCCGTCGATGTCGGTCAGCGGAGTCAGCAGGCAGGGCTTGCCCGGTGCGGTGAACGCGAAGTTCACATACGGGGTGTCGAGCGCGCCGAGCGCGTCCAACAGGTAGTGCGGGTTGAACCCGGCGGCCGACATCGCCAGTCCCTCGCCGGTCTCGTCCACCACCGTCGCCGCAACGGCTTCGACGGCCTGAGCCTGGTCCCCGGTGGCGGCCTCGAGGGTGATCTGGTCCTCAGCGATCATCATCCGCAGCGAAGTGTTGCGCTCGGCGACCAGCGCGACCCGCTTGACGGCGTCCACGACCTCGGCGGTGTTGGCGCGGACGGTCACGGTGGGCTGCACACTCATCAGGTGCCGGACCTTGGGAAACTCGCCGTCGAGCAGGCGGGTGGTGATCTCCCGGACCCCGTTGGCCCCCTCACCGGCGAAACCGATGAGACCGTCACCGGAATCCGATGCGGCCAGGCTCAGGGTGACGTCATCGCCGGCGGTCATCGATTTCGACGATTCCGCCAACACCCGCGCAGGCACCAGGGCGGCACCGTCGGCACCGTTGGTCGCCGGGCGCCAGGGAAGCTCCTTCAACGCCATCCGGTAGCGGTCGGTGGCCAGCAGCGACAGCGTGTCGCCATCAATCTCCACCCGGACGCCGGTGAAAACAGGCAGCAGTTCATCGCGACCGGCGGCCACCACCACCTGTCCGACCGCCTGGGCGAAGGTGTCGGGCGTGATCGTCCCGGTGGCCCGGGGCATTGTCGGGAGGTCGGGGTACTCGTTGACCGGGAGCAGCTGCAAGGTGAACCGTGCGTGGGCGCAGGTCAGTTCCATCTTCGAGCTGTCGGCCGCGAGGTCGACCGGTTTGGCCGGCAGGCTGCGGGCAATATCGGCCAGCAGCCGCCCGGAGACCAGAACGGTGCCCTCTTCGCTCACCTGAGCGGGAAGGGTGACCTTGGCCGATGTCTCGTAGTCGAAGCTCGACAGGACGACCTGGTCCCCGGAGGCCTCCATGCGCAGTCCGGCGAGGATCGGAACGCTGGGGCGATTCGGCAGGCTCCGCGCGACCCACTGGACTGCATCGGCCAACACGTCGCGTTCGACTCGGATCTTCACGTGCGTCTCTCCCTCGTGTGTGTCCACCGATCATATCGATCGGAGCCGGGGCCCGGATTCGTCGGCGATTCCCGGCGCGGCCTCTTCATGATTCCATGGGCGACGACCGCTGGGCGAGCGCCCCAGCGCAGTGGCGCGTGTCCGGTCCACAGCTGGTCGGGATGCTGAGTTCTGGTTGTTGAGAGATGTGTTCTTTCGTCTTCGTCATCACGGCTGTGGACCGTGTGGACAAGTCCTGTTTGCCTCTGTCACCAGGCGAATGGTTCGGTGCACGCATTGTGGACGGATCAGAAACTACACGGGCAGGATCTGTGGAGGGCGGTGATCCGGGTCCACGAGGTCCACAGGTAGGTTCACCTGTTCACACACAGCTGTGGATAAGGATGTGGACGACGACGCGGGCGGGGGTCCTACGGAACGGGCCGTCCGCGGGTGGGGCGCGTTGGGCGTGGAGGCGGGCGCTGGGGGTCTTGCTCATCGCAGACGGCATCTCGGTGGCGGCCGTGGGCAGCCGATGAGGGTTTGCCGCGCTCGGCGAGCTGATCGGTTCGCGGACTGGGGCGCGGGAACCAGGGCAGGGTGCCGTCGGACCGTGGGTGGCCATGGGCGTCTCCGGGTGGTGGCGGCCGCCTGCTTGATCCGGTGGGTCAGTTCGGTGACCTGGTTGTAGTGGGTCCGTCGCTCGGCCATGAGCGGGCGGATCTTCTTGTTGGCGTGCATCACTGTGGTGTGATGACGCCCACCGAAGAGCCGACCGATGGCCGGCAGGCTGAGGTCGGTGAGCTCGCGGACCAAGTACATGGCGATCTGGCGCGCGGTGACCAGGACGTGGGTGCGTGCGGGGCC
>JBKEBV010000035.1:0-4713 GCA_047973315.1 Propioniciclava sp. | reverse complement strand
TCCGCTCACCGAGAGCTACACCTTCCTTGTGGCGGGCGGCCAAGGGCCCACACCCCGCTCGACCTCGACTGCGCCGACCACCGCGACGGCGCGCCAGACCGCCGACGAGGCCCATGAGGCGAGCGTCGAGGCGACGGCCGACCATCCCCCCACAGCCCCCCGCACCATCATTTTCGCCATCACCGGCGCCGTCCTGGCCCTGGTACTCGTCACCGTCGGTCGCCTCTCCGCTGCACCGCCCAGGGCCCCTCGACGACCAGAACCGCTCGATGACCAGGACCCTCGATGAAAGGACCCCCACCATGACCCTGTCGTACCGCAGACTGCTGAGCACCGCCCTGCTGGTTCCTGCCCTCGCGCTCGCCGCGACCGGATGTGTTTCCGAGGCTCCTCCCTCCGGCACCGCCACCGCAACCTCTGCTCCGGCCGGCGAGGAGGCTTCGACCTTCGCCGTCACCGACGCCTGGGTCAAGGCGACCGATGAGGGCATGACCGGGGCCTTCGGCGTTCTCAGCAACTCCGGCGACCGCGACATCCAGGTGATCGGCGCAACCTCGGATGCAGCCGGAATGGTGGAGCTGCACGAGGTCGTCGAGAACGATGACGGCGAAATGACCATGCGGGAGAAGACGGGCGGGTTCCTGATTCCCGCCGGTTCGGAGCACACCCTGGAGCCGGGCGCGGACCACGTGATGCTGATGCAGCTGACCGACCCGCTCGAGGCGGGCGATGAGGTGACCATCACCCTCAGCTTCGCCGACGGCTCCACCGCCGATGTCACCGCGACCGTGAAGGACTTCTCCGGCGCCAATGAGACCTACGAGGGCTGAGGACCTGCAACCGTCCGACGACGGTTGGCCGGCCGAGCGTGACCATCGGCCGGTGACCCGTCGTGGCGTGCTCATCGGTGGAGCCACCGCGGCCGCGGGCGCCGCGGCGATGGTCGGCGTCGAACGCGTTCTCGGAGCCCATGAGGCGACGATCCGCGCCGAGACACTCCAGCAGGCCGGCCACCTCAACGGTCAGCAGACGATCGCCTTCCACGGCTCCCACCAGGCCGGGGTCGAGATGCACCCCCAGGCCCACCAGACTCTGGTGGCGCTCAGGCTCCACCCCGACAGCACCCGCGACGCCCTCCGACGGCTGCTCACGCTTCTCACCGACGACGCTGTGCGCCTGACCCGGGGTGCGTCCGCGCTCGCCGACACCGAACCCGAACTGGCGCTCCTCCCGGCACGGCTGACGGTGACCTTCGGCTTCGGACGGCGGCTCGTCGAGATCGTCCACCCCGGCCAGTCCCCGGCCTGGCTCGCTGACCTGCCGGCCTTCTCCCGCGATCGGTTGTCGCCGCAGTGGAGCGGTGGCGACCTCCTGCTCCAGTTCGCCGCCGACGACCCGCTGACCGTCGCCCATGCCCAACGGATGATGCTCAAGGACAGCCGGAACTTCGCCTCCGTCGCCTGGGTGCAGCCGGGTTTTCGTCGTGCCTACGGTTCCGAGCCCGCCGGGCAGACCCAGCGGAATCTGTTCGGCCAGCTCGACGGCACGGTGAACATGGCTCTCGGAAGTGAGGACTTCGCCGATGTCGTCTGGCGCGGCCCCGAGCCCGGTCCCGCCTGGCTGGTCGGCGGGACCGGGTTCGTCGTCCGCCGGATCGCCATGAACCTCGACACCTGGGACCGGCTCGACCGGAGCGGACGCGAGCAGGCCCTGGGCCGCCGGATGGCCTCCGGCGCGCCGCTCACCGGGACCGGTGAGCATGACGAGCCTGACTTCACAGCACTGACCCCGGTCGGCTTTCCGACCATTCCGGAATTCTCCCACCTCCGCAGGGCCCGCTCCGATGATCCGCATGAGCGGATGTTCCGGCGCACCTACAACTACGACGTGCCGCCCAGCGGCGACGCCGTGTCGGAACCCGGCCTGATCTTCACCGCTTTCCAGCACAACGTCGCCACCCAGTTCACCCCGGTCCAACGCCGGCTGGACGAACTCGACCTGCTGAACGAGTGGATCACTCACATCGGTTCGGCCGTCTTCGCCATTCCGCCCGGATGCGGCGAGGGTGAGTTCATCGGCCAGACCCTCTTCGATGCATGAGCGACCTCGCCGCCCTCCTGGCGCTGCCGGATCAGCGATGATCGGCGATCCGGTCATCGCCTGGCTGCTGGCGGGCATCTTCACCCTGACGGCCGCTCATGCGGCTTGGCAACTCCTCCTCGCCGCTCGGTGGAGTTCCGCGGTCGACGACACACTGCACCTGGTGATGAGCCTGCTGATGGTCGCCATGGTTCGGCCCTGGTGGTCCACCCTTCCCGCCCTCCCCCCACTTCTCTTCTTCACCGCAGCGACCGCTTGGTACGCCGTCGGCCTCTTCGGTGCCGCTCGGGCAGCTTCGTGGCAGCCTGCCCGCACCGGGCAGGCCGCCACGCACCAGACGATGATGGGCGCCCGGGTGTGGATGATCGCGGTGCTGGCGCCCACCGATCCCAGCACGGCCGGGCACCAAAGCCTCAGCGCGGCCGCCGGACTGGTGGGGGTCGGCCTCACGGCGTTCCTCACCGTGGTAGCGGTCATCGCCGGTGTCGACGCAGTGGCGAGCCCCGCGGGCCGGGGCAGGGCGGCGACCGATGGGTCGCGGTTGCACCGGTCGATGACCGCACTGATGGCGGCAGGAATGGCGATCATGTGTTGGCAGATGCTGGCGCACTGATGGTGAGGACCTTCGCCTATGTCTGAGTTCGGAGCCGACCTCGCCTTGGAGCGGGCGCTCGGCACCGCTACCGCAGCCTGGCTCCTCGGCATCCTGACGCTGGCCGGGCTGGTGGTCTTCGACCGGTACCTGCGGGGACGCTCCCGGATCGCCGGCCGCACCGAGCAGGCGGCGCGGGTCGCCTGGGTGGTGGCAGTGGCTGGGGTGATCATCGTCCTTCCGCTCACCGCGCTGCGTGTCGCCGGAGCACCCCTGGTGGCGTTGGCCAACCCCGCCGTCTGGCTGCCGGCGGTTCAGCTTCCCTCGTTGATGACCGCGCTCGCCGTGATTCTCCCCGGAGGGAGCGTCGTGGCGTTGGCCGGACGCCGTGCCACTGCCGTCGGTGATCGGGTGGTGCTGGTCTGCGTCGGCCTGATGCTCATCGCCCCCGTGCTGACCGGACACACCCGGACGCGGCAACCGACGTGGCTCATCGTCGGCGCCGACCTGGTCCACCTCCTGGTCGCGGCCGTGTGGCTGGGCGGGGTCCTCGGCCTGCTGCTCCTGCTCACCTCCGAGAACGAGGGCAGCTCCGACCCGAGGCTGGCCCTGGCGGTCGTGCGCCGGTTCTCCCGGGTCGCCGCGGTGAGCGTGGTGGCTCTGGCCGTCTCGGGCGCGGTGATGGCTGCCCTGATCCTGCCCGCACCCGCAACCCTGCTCACCGACCCCTACGGCCGGACGCTCCTGCTCAAGCTCGGGCTCGTGGGCGCGGTGATCGTCATCGCTGCCGGGAACCGTCGCTGGCTGCTCCCCCGGATCCACGCCGCTCCCGACCCGAACGCGCAGTGGCAGCAGCTGCGCCGGACGGTGGCCTACGAGGCGGCGCTGCTGGCCGTCGTGATCGCTGTCACCGGCACGCTCAGCCTCAACGCCCCCGACCACACCCACCAGACCGGCACCGTCTCTGCCAGCGCCGATCCCCCCTGAGCGGCTCGGAGAGCTACTTCTTCTCGCGGGACTCCCCGGTCGAGAGTGCGGCGACGAATGCTTCCTGGGGGACCTCGACACGACCGACCATCTTCATCCGCTTCTTGCCCTCCTTCTGCTTCTCCAACAGCTTCCGCTTGCGGGAGATGTCGCCGCCGTAACACTTGGCCAGCACGTCCTTGCGGATCGCCCGGATCGTCTCCCGGGCGATGACACGGGAGCCGATGGCGGCCTGAACCGGCACCTCGAACTGCTGCCGCGGGATGAGCTCCTTGAGCTTCTTCGCCATCGCCACACCGTAGGCGTAGGCGGCGTCGGCGTGGACGATGGCGCTGAAGGCGTCGACCGGGTCGCCGTGCAGCAGGATGTCGACCTTGACCAGATCGGCCGCCTGCTCCCCGGCAGGGTCGTAGTCGAGGCTGGCGTAGCCCTTGGTGCGGCTCTTGAGAGCATCGAAGAAGTCGAAGACGATCTCGGCGAGCGGGAGGGTGTAGCGGATCTCCACCCGGTCCGAGGAGAGGTAGTCGAGCCCGGTCTGCACCCCCCGGCGTTGCTGACACAGCTCAAGAAGGGTGCCAATGTACTCACTCGGCGCGAGGATGGTCGCGTTCACGATCGGCTCCCAGACCTCGGCGACCTTGCCTTCCGGGTACTCCGACGGGTTGGTCACGGTGTGCGCGGTGCCGTCCTCCATGACTACGCGGTAGACCACGTTCGGGGCGGTCGAGATCAGATCGAGGTTGAACTCGCGTTCGAGCCGCTCGCGGACGATCTCCATGTGCAGCAGGCCGAGGAAGCCGATCCGGAAGCCGAATCCCAAGGCGCCCGAGGTCTCAGGTTCGTAGGTGAGTGCCGCGTCATTGAGCTGCAGCTTGTCCAGTGCTTCGCGCAGTTCAGGGAAGTCGGCACCGTCGATGGGGTACAGCCCGGCATACACCATCGGGTTCGGGTGCTGGTAGCCGCCCAACGCCTCCGCGGCGGACCCACTCGCCAAGGTGACGGTGTCGCCGACCCGGGACTGGCGGACATCCTTC
>JBKEBV010000228.1:0-13550 GCA_047973315.1 Propioniciclava sp. | reverse complement strand
TTGGTCACCCACGTCTACTCCGACGACGAGATCCGCTCGGTCGTCGGGGGCAACACCATGCGCGTTCTCGAGGAGGTCTGGGACAAATGAGCCGTATGAGAACCACAGTCACCGGGGCGGTACTCACTGCCGCCCTCGCGCTCACCGCCTGCGCCACGCAGGCACCTGAGGCGACCGCGACACCGCAGGCGCCGGGCGAGGCGGGCCAGGACACCCTGACGATCGCAACCACGACCGATGTGGTCAATTACAACCCGCTGATCGGCAACAGCCGCAGCGACTACTGGATCACCAATCTGATGTACCCCCACCTGCTCAGCATCGGTCCGGACGGATCGAAATCGGCCCAGCTGGCGGTGGACTGGGGGTACGTCGACGAGACGACCGGCTTCTACGAGATCCGCGACGACATGACCTGGAGCGACGGGGAACCGCTGACCGCCGAGGACGTCGCCTACACCATCAACGCCACCAAGACCGACGCCCCTGCCGGAGTGCTCTACGGCCAGATCGCCAACGTCGACTCAGCCGAAGCGGTGTCGGCCACCCGGGTCGAGATCGCGCTCAGCAAGCCCGACTCCACCGTCATCGAGGAACTCGGGTTCTGGGGCAATGTCGTGCCCCAGCACATCTTCGAACCCGCGGGATCGGTGGCTGAGTTCGCCAATGACGGCAAGGACGGCGGCTGGGTCAGCGCAGGGCCGTTCCTGCTCACCGACGTCCAGGTCGGCCAGTCCTACACCTTGGAGCGCGTCGACAACTATCCGATGGTCGAGGGCGGGACCCCGCTGCCGGCATCGGTGGTCTACCGGGTCTTCCCGGATGTCAACACCGAGATTCTCGCTCTCCAGAGCGGCGAGGTCGACGTCATCGCCAACGCGTTGCCGCCTGCCCAGGTGGAGCAGTTGCGCACCACCGACGGCGTCGAGATCGCCGAGGTCACCGGACTCGGGTACTCCCACATGACCTACAACATGGACAACGAGGACCTCGCCAAGGTCGAGGTGCGTCAGGCGTTGGCCCACGCGGTCGACTACGAGGCGATCCGGACGGTCGTGCTGCAGGGGCAGGCGGTCTCGACCGGCTCCAGCCCGCTGATGCCGGTGCTGGCGAAGTACCACGACCCCTCGCTGACCGAGTACGCCTACGATCCGGACCTGGCCCGATCGCTGATGGAGAAGGCCGGGTACACCGCCGGCAGCGACCAGATGTTCCCGGTGTCCTTCCGCCTGATCTACTCCCTGCAGGATCCGGTGACCAGCCAGTGGGTCCAACTGGTCAAAGACGGGGCCGCCGAGGCCGGGATCACGATCGAGCTCCAAGGGACCGAGCGCAACACCTGGCTCGCGCAGACCAAGGAGGGTGACTACGACATCTACTCGGGCAACTTCGCCATCATGGACGACCCCACCACAAGCTTCGTCCTCGCCTACCTGCCCGACGGGGCGATCAACTACACCCATGTCGACGATCCGGAGCTGAACACGTTGATCGAGCAGGCTCGGTCAACCTTCGACGAGGAGGAGAAGATCGCCATCATGCGGCAGGCCGCCGGGATCGTCCACGAACAGGTCTACGACAACATCATGTACTCGCAGAACCTGTATGTCGCCCACAGCTCGGAGTGGACCGGCTTCGTGTCCCAGCCGAGTGAGTTGCTGTCGATCGTGAATCCCACCTCGATCGCCAGCGCCCACCGCCGGTAGATCCGAAGGAGCGCCCGCGTGTCCGTCGTACTGTTCGTGCTGCGCCGTCTGAGCAGGGGGCTGTTGACCATCCTGTTCGCGGTCACCGTGACCTTCCTGTTGCTCCGGCTGCTGCCGGGCGACCCTGCCCTGGCGGTGGCGAGCCCGAGCATGACCGACCAGACGCGGGCGCTCCTGCTCACCCAGTACGGACTCGACCGCCCGTTGATCGTCCAGTACGGGTTGTACCTGGGCCAGGTGCTGCAGGGGAACCTGGGGACCTCCTTCACCCAGTCGATCCCGGTGGTCGACGTGCTCATGCAACGCCTCCCCTGGACGTTGCTGCTCACGTTCACCTCGCTCGTGCTCACCGTCCTCATCGGTATTCCGCTCGGGGTTCTGGCGGCATCCCACAAGCACCGGACCACCGACCGGCTCGTCCAGATCTTCGGCGTGACCGGCCAGTCGCTCTTCGTCCCCAGTGTGGGAATCCTGCTGCTCTACGTCTTCGGACTGCGGCTGGGGTGGCTTCCCATCGGGGGGGCCTACGACCGCGGGGTGTACGGGCTGGACTGGTACCAGTCAGTGCTGGCGCACCTGGTGCTGCCGGCGGTCTCGCTGACCCTGGTCCAGCTCGGCTCCTATGTCCTCACCATGCGGGCCACCCTCATCGACGCTCTCAGCGAGGACTATGTGACCCTCGCCCGTGCCAAAGGCGTCCCGGAACGGGTGATCCTGTGGAAACACGCGGTCCGCAACGCCCTGCTGCCGGCCACCACCCTGCTGGGCCTCCAACTGGGGTTCGTCGTGGGTGGGGCCGTCCTCACCGAGACGGTGTTCGCCTATCCCGGTATCGGGCGGGGCATCTACGAGGCCGTCACCCAGCTCGACTTCCCGGTGCTGCAGGGCGCCTTCCTGATGTTGGCGACCACCGTCGTGTTGGCGAACATGCTGACCGACATCGCCTACGGCATTCTCGACCCACGGGTGAAGACCTCATGAGCACACCACGTCCCCGAACCGCACCGCTGACCGACGCCGAGGCTCCGGCAGCCGCCGGCGAGCGGGTGTCGCGTGCCACCTGGCGCGCCTTCACCCGGCAGCCGCTGGGCCCGATCTCGCTGATTCTGCTGCTCGGCCTGGTCCTGGTCAGCATCGCTGCCCCGGTCCTGTCGGCCCACCCGGCCAGCTACGGCCCCGACGTGCTGCATCCCCCGTCCGGTGCACACTGGTTCGGCACGGATTCGCTCGGACGTGAGGTCTACGCCGAGGTGATCTGGGGCACCCGTCAGTCGGTGCTGGTAGCGGTGGCGGCATCGGCCATCGCTATCGTCATCGGCACCCTGATCGCAGTGGTCGGCGCCTACGTTCCCCGCCTCGACACGGTCACCAGCATGCTGGTCGACCTGACCCTCTCGCTTCCGGTGCTGCCGTTGATGATCCTGGTGGCAGCCCTGGTGGGACCCAGCACCACGACCATCATCCTCGTCGTCGCCGCGTTCTCCTGGCCTGAGGTCACCCGGCTGGTGCGTTCCCAGGCGCTGGCGGTGGTCACCCTTCCCTACATCGACGCCGCCCGACTGATGACACGCAATCCGGTCTGGATCCTCGGCCGGCACATCATCCCCGCGGTCACGCCGGTGATCGTGGTGTCGGTGGTGGTGACCGCCTCGCGCGCGGTGCTGTCGGCGGCAGGGCTGGCCTTCCTCGGCCTCGGTGACCCGACCACCTGGTCGTGGGGTCGCATCCTGTATGAGGCACAGCAGAGCGGAGCCATGGTGAGCTCCTGGTGGCTGACCTTCTTCCCCTCGATGGCGATCCTCATCCTGGTGCTGTCGGCCACCCTGCTCTCGATCACCTACAACGATGCCCGCAACCCGCGTAACCAGGAGAGGTGATCCGGTGAGTCTGAGTCAGCGTCTCTCCGCACCGGTCTTCGCCGCCGTGGCGCAGCGGGTGCTGCGACGGCTGGAGCGATCCGGGTGCGATGCGGTTCTCACCGACGATCCCGAGGATGTCTCCTACCTGACCGGCTTCTTCCACCATCCGTGCGAGCGGCCGGTGGCGGTGCTGCTCACCGCCGACGGCACGGCTCATCTGCTGGTACCCGATCTGGAGGCTCAGCACGCTGCCGAGCAGAGCGTCGGCACCGAGCTGATCAGCTACCCGGAGTACCCCGGCCTGGAGTCACCCTTCTGCTCCCTGGCGCGGGTGGTTCCCCCCTCGGTACGCCGGATCGGCGTGACCACCCAGATGACCCAGCACCGGCTCGCCCTGGTCTCGGCTGCCTTTCCCGGCCGCGCCCTCGCACCTACCGACCTGGTCACCCGGGCCCGGCAGGTGAAGCTGCCCGAGGAGATCGCCCTGCACCGGGAGGCGGCCCGGATCACCGATCTGATGCTCGCGGCCGGGGTCGCCCTGGTGCAGCAGGCTCTCGACGCCGGCGAGCCCCTGCCCACCGAGGCCGACCTGGCCGGACATGTCGGCCGATGCGGCGTCACCCGGATGTATGCCGAGCACACCGACGTGGTGGTCGTCTCGTTCCTGGCCGGTGGTCTGGTGTACGCGGGGGCCAACTCAGCTCTGCCCCACGGGCTACCGTCGGCCTACCGGCTGCGCCCCGGTGACACGTTCATGCTGTCGCTCGGAGCAGCCGTCGGTGGCCGGTTCGCCGAGGGTGAGCGGACCTTTGTCCTCGGTGAACCGAGCCCGGAGCAGCGGTGGTACCACGACACCGTGCGGCGCGCCCAGGCCGAGGGCTCGGCGGCGATCGCTCCGGGTGTCACCTGCGCCCAGAGCAACCAGCGCTGCCTCGCCGTCATCCGAGAGGCCGGCCTGGGCGGATATCTGCGGCATCGGCAGGGTCACGGCATCGGGCTCGGGATGCACGAACCTCCCTGGCTCGAGGACGGGGACGCCACGGTGCTGGAGCCGGGCATGGTGGTGTCGAACGAACCCGGCATCTACCTGCCGGGACATGCCGGCTACCGCATCAGCGACACCGTGCTCGTCACCGAGACCGGATCCGAACCGCTGACGGCCTATCCCCGCGACCTCGCCTCCTGCACCCTCACCTGACCCGGAACGGAGCACCGCATGACCGAACACGACGTATCGCCCGAGTTCGCCGCAGCGACCAGCAGCGCACAACGGGTCACCATCAACGGCAACGACCTCGCCGTGGAAGTCCTGGGTCCCGCGGGCGCCCCGGTGATCATCACCCACCACGGCGCGCCCGGGCTGGGTTCACGCGCCGAGCCACGGGCCAGCTTCGGCCGACTCGCCGATGAGTACCGCGTCGTCGTCTTCGATGCCCGCGGCAGCGGGGAGAGCGAGGGGTCCGGTGAGCTGAGCCACGAGCAGTGGGCCGCCGACATCGACGGCCTGCGCGCGTGGATCGGTGCGGAGAGCATCGCCATCGCGGGGGGATCCTACGGCGGATTCATGGCGATGGAATACGCCCTGCGCTACCCCGAACGGGTCGGAGCCATGGTGCTCCGTGACACGGCCGCTGACCACTCCCACGCGGCTCTGGCCCGCGAGAACGCCGTGAGCAGCGACCGGGTGCGGGTGGACCTGGAGAAGTTCGATCGCATCGACCAGGGCCGGGTCCGCGACAATGACGATCTGCGGGACTGTTGGCGGGAGATCCTGCCGCTGTACGACTTCACCTTCGACCCGGCGGCGGTCGAGGCCCGGGTCGCGGCGACGCCGTACCGATTCGAGGCGCACAATTACGCGTTCTCGACGAACCTGCCCGATTACGATCTCCGGCCGCTGCTGCCCGGCGTGAGCGTGCCCGTTCTTGTTACGGTGGGGCGGGTCGACTGGATCACACCGGTGTCCTGCAGCGAGACGATCACCGACCTGATCCCCGACGCTCGTCTGGTCGTGTTCGAGCACTCGGGCCATTCACCACAGATCGAGGAAGCAGAAGCATGGACCAGGACCGTTCGGGATTTCCTGCACCAGGTCTACCCGCCGACATGATCACCCCCGGCACCACCGCGGCGCCGGAAGCCGAGCCGGACGAACTGAACGAGCTCGACAAGCGCATCGCCGTGGCGCTCCAGCAGGACGGGCGGGCCAGCTGGCGCTCGATCGCGAGTTCGCTCGAGGTGTCGGTCGGCACCGTGGCCCGGCGCGGCCAGCGCTTGCTGAACGACGGCGTCGTCCGTGTCGTCGCCACGCTGGCTCTCGGCGCAGTGGGGCCGCAGTCGGTCTTCTTCATCCGGATCAACTGCGCGCCCGGAACGCAGTTCACCGTCGCCGCTCAGGTGGCGGAGAATCCACGCATCCGGTTCTGCACCCTGGTCACCGGCACCTACGACATCATGGCCGAGTTCATCGCACCGGGACCGGCGACGGAGAACGCCCGTTCCCTGGTTGATCTCCAACGCATTCCGGGCATTGTCAAGTGGCGCAGCGACCTCATCATGCACGTCCACAAAATGGGCTACGACTGGGGGAAACAGGTGATCGAGGCCGCCGGCACCCCCGAATTGCCGGTGCCGGCGGACCTGCCCGAGCCCGCCCCGCCCATCTGCTCCCCGGCGCACTTCGATGAGATCGACCGTGCCGTCGTCTCGGCCCTGGCCGCGAACGGTCGGGAGAGCTTCAGCGCCATCGCCGCCGACCTTGACATCAACGAGTCGAGCGTGCGCCGCCGCTTCGAGCGGCTCCGATCGTCGCGCTGCGTGGACATCGTCACCCTGGTCCCGTCGTCGGCGCTGGGCATGGAGGCCGAGACCCTGATGGACGTGACGGTGGCACCAGCTCGGCTGCACGCGGTCGCCGATGTGCTCGCCGCACTGCCTGCGGTGCGCTATCTGGCCGTTCTCCTCGATTCCAACACGCTGCTGTGCGAGATCATCGCGCCGACGGTCGAGACCCTGTACGCGTTCGTCACCACCACGTTGGCCGAACTGGACGGCGTTGAGGGGTGGACGGCGAACATGGAGCTGCTCTACCTCAAGCGTGGCTATGTCGAGAGCCCCTGGTGGCGCGCGGAACCCCGCAGCGGTGCGGGCCCGGGCCGGGCGGAGAACCCGGACCCGGTGCGGGGGTGACGCTGGTCAGCACTGGTCAGGGAGCGGGGGGCACCACCAGCGACAAGACCACGATGCCGACGCCCAGGACCCCCAGGCAGGCGGCGTCGATCATCCGGGTCCGCACCCGGAGCAGCCCCGCCCGCGCGTCGGGGAGCACCGCTCTCAGCACGGTGCCCAGCAGGAAGCTCACCCCGATCAGGAACGACCCGCGCTTCCAGTGACCCAGACCGGCCCAGAGCAGCCCACCGCCGGCCCCGAGCAGCACCAGCGCCAGCGGCCACTGCAATTGCAGCAGCCGATGCCAGGGCTTGAGCCGGTTCGGTGAGCCGGTCGGCTGGGCGGTCACGATCAGCCAGCCAGCGCCTCGGCGCGGTCCACCACGTTGGACAGCAGCATCGCACGGGTCATCGGGCCCACCCCGCCGGGGTTCGGCGTGACGAACGAGGCGGTCTCCCAGACGTCCGGCGCCAGGTCTCCGGCCGTCCGGCCGTCGACCCGGCTGACCCCGACATCCACACATACCGCCCCGGGCCTGATGTCAGCGGCGCGCACCAGGTGCGGCACCCCTGCGGCAGCGACCACGACGTCGGCGCGCTGCAGATGCCGGGCCAGGTCGCGGGTGCCGGTGTGGCACAACGTGACGGTTGCGTTCTCGCTGCGTCGGGTGAGGATGAGCCCCAGCGGGCGCCCGACGGTGATGCCGCGCCCGACCACCACGACCTCTGCCCCGTTGAGCTGCACGTCATGGCGTCGCAGCAGTTCGACGATGCCTCGTGGCGTGCACGGCAGCGTGGCGGGTTCGCTCAGCACCAGCCGGCCGAGATTGACCGGGTGCAACCCGTCGGCGTCCTTGTCGGGGTCGATCAATTCCAGCATGGCGTTCTCGTCGAGATGACCCGGCAGCGGCAACTGGACGATGTACCCGGTGCAGGACGGGTCGGCGTTGAGGTCGGCGATCGCCTCGCGTACCTGGGCCTCAGGGGCGTCGGCGGGCAGGTCGACCCGCAGCGAGGCGATGCCGACCTGCTCACAGTCGCGGTGCTTCATCCGCACGTAGTTCTGGCTGGCCGGATCGCTGCCCACCAGGACGGTGCCCAGCCCCGGGACGATCCCCCGCTCGGCCAGGGCTGCGACCCGCGTGGTCAGTTCGGTCTTGATGGCGGCAGCGGTCGCCGTGCCGTCCAGCGCGGTGGCTGTCATGAGATCTCCCTGGTCAGACGGGTTCAGTGGAAAAAGTGACGGGTGCCGGTGAAGTAGAGCGTGACGCCGGCGGCGCGGCAGGCGTCGATCGTCTCCTCGTCCCGGACCGAGCCTCCCGGTTCGACGATGGCCCGCACCCCGGCGTCGAGGAGAATCCGGGGGCCGTCGGCGAAGGGGAAGAAGGCGTCGGAGGCCGCCACGCTCCCGGCGGCCCGCTCCCCGGCGCGCTCGACGGCCAGCCTGCAGGAGTCGACCCGGTTGACCTGGCCCATGCCCACACCCACCGAGGCGCCCCCGTCAGCGAGCAGAATGGCATTGCTCTTGACCGCACGACACGCCCGCCAGGCAAAGCCCAGATCGGCCAGCGTGGCAGCATCGGCGGCCTCGCCGGCGGCGAGCTGCCAGGTGGTCGGATCGTCCCCGGCGGCATCAATGCGGTCCGGCGCCTGCAGCAGCGCGCCTCCGGTGATGGGCTGGAGCTGGCGTTCGCGGTGGGAGTAGGCCGGCACCTGCAGGATCCGGATGTTCTTCTTCCGGGAGAGAATCTCCAACGCCTCGGGTTCGAATGCGGGCGCGAGGATCACTTCGGTGAACACCTCGGCCACTTGCATCGCCAGGGCGAGACTCACCGTCCGGTTGGCAGCGATCACGCCGCCGAACGCGCTGACCGGATCGCAGGCGTGGGCAGCGGCGTGGGCGGCAGCGATGTCGGATCCGACGGCGATACCGCAGGGATTGGCGTGCTTGATGACAGCCACGCACGGTTCGGCGAAGTCGTGGGCCGCACGGTAGGCGGCGTCGGCGTCGGTGTAGTTGTTGTAGCTCATCTCCTTGCCGTGCAGCTGGTGCGCCTGGGCGATACCGGCCGGCCCGGAGCTGGCGGTGTAGACGGCGGCCGGCTGGTGGCTGTTCTCCCCGTAGCGGAGGTCGCCGACCTTCTCCCAGCTGCCACCGACCCAGCGCGGGAACCCGTCGGCGGAGTCGAACTGCTCCCCCATCCACGTCGCCACCGCGATGTCATAGGAGGCTGTGTGCCGGAAGGCCTCGGCAGCCAGCGCCTGCCGCTGCGCGAGAGTGAACCCACCTCCGGTGAGGGACTGCGACAGCGCCGAGTACTGGGCCGGGCTGGTGATGATGGCCACGCTGGGATGGTTCTTCGCCGCCGCCCGGACCATCGACGGGCCGCCGATATCGATCTGTTCGACACAGGCGTCGGCGTCAGCACCCGAGGCGACGGTCTCGGTGAAGGGGTACAGGTTGCTCACCACCAGGTCGAAAGGCGTCACCTCGAGTTCGTCGAGCTGGGCCCGGTGCGCCGCCAGGCGGCGGTCGGCCAGGATCCCGGCGTGGATCCGCGGGTGCAGGGTCTTGACCCGACCGTCCAGGCACTCCGGGAAACCGGTGACCTCCTCCACCGCGATCACCGGCACGCCGGCCTCCGCCAGCCGGCTGGCGGTGGAGCCGGTCGAGACGATCTCGACACCGGCAGCAGCCAGTTCGGCGCCGAGCTCGACGAGCCCGGTCTTGTCGTAGACCGAGATGAGTGCGCGGCGGATCGGCAGTCGGTCATCCATGGATGGTGGTTCCTTCCTCAGCGGGCAGCGGCGTAACGGTGGACGGTGTCGAGCAGCAGCGTCCGCTCGGCCACCTTGATGCGTTCGTGGAGGGACGTCTCGTCATCGTCGTCGGCCACCCGGACCGCGACCTGATCGATGATGCGTCCGGTGTCCACGCCGGCATCGACCTCGAAGATGGTGCAACCGGTGACCTTGACGCCGTGAGCCAGCGCGTCCCGGACGCCGTGGGCGCCGGGGAAACTGGGCAATAGCGCGGGGTGGGTGTTGATGAACCGGCCGCCGAACCGTCCGAGGAAGGCCTCACCGACGAGCTTCATGAACCCGGCACTCACCACCAGGTCAGGCGCGTGCGCAGCGACGGCCTCGGCGAGGGCAGCATCCCAGGCGGCACGATCGGGATAGTCGCGCAGCCGGGTGACGAAGGTGGGAACACCGCCACGCTCAGCCCGGGCGAGACCCTCGACCCCGGCACGGTCCGAGCCCACGGCGACCACATCCCAGGCCCCACCCGCCGCCGGGCGGGCGTCGAGCAGGGACTGCAGCAGGGTGCCGGTTCCCGAGATCAGGACCACCACCCGCAGCGTCATAGGGGTCAGACTATCGGTCGGTGTCGGCATCTCCTGCCGCACCCACGCCCATGAGAGCGGCGTCGGCCTCGGCGTCGGCGCCGGGCAGACTCCGTTGGGCCAGCAGGTGGCACACCAGACCACCGGCAGCTGCGGCGATCCCCACCCCCGCGGCGGCGAGCCAGACGATGTCGGGGAACCGGGGACCGAGTCCGGCCAACCGGTCCGAGCCCAGATCGCCGCCGGACACCAGCGCCAGCGTCGACCACAGGAGCCCGACCAGCACACCGGCGAGGCCGGCCTGCCACGGCCACCCCTCGAGGTCGGCCGCAGTTTTCACCGGGAGGCCCCGGGTCAGGTGGACCGCAGTGGCGATGCCTGCTGTGGTGCCGATGAGCATCCACACCCACGCCCACGACTCACCGTTGGCGGGCAGCATTCCGAAGACGGGGAGGGTCGGGAGGACCCCGACGGTGGTCACGCCGGGGCTGACCACCGACCCCGCCCCGAGGCTGATCCCGGCGCCGAGCGCCCACGATCCGCACCAGGCCACCAGATTCGGCCAGTAGGCCAGCTGAAGCACCACCACGAGCACCGTTCCGACCGCGTCGGGAGCCAGCGCCTCGTGGAGCAGCATCACCTGCTCACGGTGAGCGAGCAGACCGACGAGAATGGCTGCGACACCGCCGAGCCCGAGCACACCGCACCCGATCCCCACCGAAGCGGGCAGCCTCCGCAACCACGGCGGCTGGTCGCGCAGCGGATCCAGCCGGAGTCCGTGCAGGGCGCCAACCCCGGAACCGAGCACAGCGATGATCCCCGCCCCGAGCGCAACCGGGAACGCCTGACCCGAGTGGGCCAGGAACAGCGCCAGCAATCCGGTCACCCCGGCGTAGGCGAGAGTGCACACCCCGACGACCGCCGCCCAGGTCGACCACCGGGGATCCGCACCCCCGACGGGACGGGCCTGCACGGCGGCATGGTGTCCCGCCGCAGCACACCCGGCCACGAGGAGAAGGGTGAAGCCGAGCGGGGTGATACTGACGACCAGGCCTGCGATCGTGGCCGCGCCACCGTGCGCCGAGACCCAGAACTGGACCATGGTGTCCAGCACCCCTTCGGCCGAGACGCTGAGTTGGGTCAGCCAGCCTGCCACCACCGGGACCGCCACCGCGGCGAAGCCCGTGACAGCGACCCCGGCGGACCACCCCACCGCTGCCAGCAGCCACGGGACACTCGGGACACGGCCGTCGGAACCAGGGTCCTCCGCAGGCGACGACACGGTGAGCTCGAGGCGCGAGGTTCGAGTCGAAAGGGTCGGCATGGTGTCACCATGGTCATGCAGCGGCCCACCTCAGAGGGTCGGGGACACGCCGGGTTGGTAAAGTCGTCTGAAGACCAGTTGTCGGGGGAGGACCATTGAGCGAGCAGGGCGAGCCGAGACCGCGGCGCGCACTACCCCCACGCGACGAGGGTGAGAGCTTGGGACGGTCGGCGTGGCGCACCGACGCGGGCCCCCGTACGACTGCTAGCACTCCGATCCCGCCTCCGGCCACCCTGCCGAGCCGCCCCGGTGGACCGGCGGAGGGGCGCCGCTTCTCCGCCGCCGACATTCCGGACGAGGAGGAGTTCACCGCCGCACGGAGGGTCGACCACCGGCCCACACGCGCGCTCGCCGAGGACAGCACCCCTCGACGACCGTCCCGCGCCCTGGCTGATGCCGACCGGACCCCGTCGCGCGCGATGTCGGCCGACGACGACACCGGCCCGAGCCGTGCCCTGCCCCGCGAGCGCCCGCGGCGTCGGCGCCGGTGGGTCCTGGCCGCCTCCTCGTTCGTCGTCGTGGCGGTGGGCGTCGGACTGGCCTACCTGTTCCTGCGGCCGCCTGCCGGGACCGCGACCACCGACCCCAGCATCGACCCGGTCGCCACCTACCTGCTCCAGCCCAACGACCTCACCGCACTCCGTAAGGAGACCACCTGGTCGACGGCAAGCACCGACACCTCCGTACAGACCGAGACCCCGCAGCCGGCCTGTTTCCTCGCCGCCGGCGAGATCGACCCGGCACCCCAGGCGAGCCTGGTCCGCACCTTCACCCCGGACAGCGGGTCCTCAGGCGCACTGCTCCACCAGGTCGACCTCTATCCGAGCGAGGAGGAGGCCCAGGCCGCCTATGCCGCCCGGGTGAGCCAACTCGCCTCCTGCCAACGGCAGACCGCGTTTCTGCGCAGCGCCGCCTCGGTCGATGGCCTCGCCGACGAGGCAACCTCGGAGACCTTCGTGATCCAGGACACTCGGAGCGAGTACCACACCTTCGTCGTGAGCCGGACCGGCGCCCGGGTCAACGTGGTGGACGCCACCCAGCCGGACGACCCGGTCAATGTCACCCCGGTGGCGACGGTTCTGGCTGAGGCCTCGAAGCGGCAGTGCACCGATACCGGCACCTGCCCGACGACGCTGGAGGTCAAGCCCGCCGCACCACAACCGGTGAATCCGGCTGGCTGGCTGGCCGATGTCGACTTCCCCCGCCTCAACCCCGGGGCCGGGGCCTGGCGGGGCACCGATGTCGCCGAGATGTCGGTGGTCGGGAGCCGGTGTGAGGCAATCGACTTCGACAGTGTCGAGAAGCAGACCTCGGCGGCGCAGCGCACCTATCTGATCGCCGACGACTCAGCGGTCCCCGCAGGTTTCGGCGTGGATCAGGTGGTCTACACCTTTGCGACCGAGGATGACGCCGTCGAGGTCACCAAGACGCTGGCCGGGAATGTCAACGACTGCGCCGACCGGGTGCCCACCGCCGAGGTGAAGCGGGTGGGCAACATCAGCACCGGGTCCGGGACCGGATCTGCCTGGCTGGTGCTGCAGCAGACCGGCGAGTCCTCCTCGACGGCGCGTTTCCGGGTGACCGTGCTCCAGGCCGGCAACCACATCGTGTACCTGATGGCCAACCCCAACGACGAGGTCGATTTCTCCGATGAGGAGTGGATCGCCCTGAGCAAGCGCGCCGCGCAGCGGGCCACCCAGGGCTGAGCAGCCAGCGCACTGAGCACCCACCCACAGCGCCGCGCCCCTCAACCCGAGGAGCGCGGCGCTGTGGGTGGTCTCAGCGGCGGTCCATCAGCTCACGCACCAGCTGGGCCGCGGCACTCGGCGTGCGACCCACCTGCACACCGGCACGTTCGAGGGCCTCCTGCTTGGCTGCGGCCGTCCCGGAAGAGCCGGAGACGATGGCACCCGCGTGACCCATCGTCTTGCCCTCGGGCGCGGTGAAGCCTGCGACGTAGCCGACAACCGGCTTGGTCACGTGCTCCTTGATGTACGCGGCCGCCCGCTCCTCGGCATCACCGCCGATCTCGCCGATCACCATGATGACATCGGTCTCCGGGTCCTCGTTGAAGGCCTTGAGGCAGTCGATGTGGGTGGTGCCGATGATGGGGTCACCGCCGATCCCGACGCAGGTCGAGAAGCCGA
>JBKEBV010000221.1:0-10965 GCA_047973315.1 Propioniciclava sp. | reverse complement strand
GACCGCACCGCCTTGTTGAAGTCGTCGATGTGCCGGAAGCCGAAGGCGGCCAGGTCGTCGTAGCGCTGGTCCATCTCGCGGCAGACCCACTGGAGGGCCTCCGCTGCCTTCTTCGGGTTTGTGATGATGGGCGTGACCAGGTGCGGGATGCCCTCGTAGTTGGTGAGTTCCACGCGCTTGGGGTCCACGAGCAGCATGCGGACCTCGTCAGGTGTGGCACGCATCATGAGCGAGGTGATGAGCGAGTTGACGAAGCTCGACTTGCCCGAGCCGGTCGCGCCCGCGACGAGCAGGTGCGGCATCTTGGCCATGTTGGCCACCACGTAGCCGCCCTCGACGTCCTTGCCCAGCCCGACGGTCATCGGGTGGTGGTCGTTGCGCGCCCGGTTGGAGCGCAGCACGTCGCCCAGGCTGACGATCTCCTTGTCCGTATTGGGGATCTCCACACCGATGGCCGACTTTCCCGGGATCGGGCTGAGAATGCGGACATCGGCAGAGGCGACCGCATAGGCGATGTTCCGGCCGAGGGCGGTGACCTTCTCCACCTTGACACCCTGGCCGAGCTCGACCTCGTACCGGGTCACCGTCGGCCCGCGGGTGTACCCGGTGACCTTGGCGTCGATGTCGAACTGGCTGAACACCTGCTCCAGGCTGCCCACCACCTTGTCGGAGGCGCTCGTGCGCGCTTTCGGGGCCGTCCCCGCCTTCAGCGCAGCCGATTCCGGGAGCACGTACTGGACGTCCCCGGTCAGCACCAGCTGCTCGGCCCGCAACGGGGCGTTGCTGTGCTCGGGTGGCTCCCGGTCCGGCGACGACGCGGCCTCGGTCTCGGCCGGCGCCCGACCGGCGGTGACCTCTCGCGTCTCAGGCTCGGGCGGGGAAGTAGGACGATCGATCGGGTCCATCGGCTGGGTGTCGGGATCAGCGACCAGCGGGGTGTCATACGCCTCGGCGACGCCGTACTCAGGCTCGGGCCGTTCCCTCCGGGGAAGACGCTCAAGCAGACCCTGCCAGCGTTGGGGGAACTCCCGCAGTGGAATGCCGGTGATGACGAGAATGCCGAAGATCGACACCAGCACCAGGATCGGCACTGCCAACCAGACCGACAGCAGGTCGGTGAGGAAGGATGCCGAGATGAAGCCGAGGATGCCCCCGGAAGCACGCATCGCCTCCGGCTCCGACGGTGAGGGAATCTGATCGGTCACGCTGATCAGTCCGAGCACCCCCAGGGACAGAATCAGCCAGCCGACCGGCTGCCGGCCGGCCGGGCCGTTGGCCTGCGGATCGCGCAGCGTCCGCCACGCCATGATGAGGCACGCCAGCGGCACCACCACCGCAGCCACACCGACGACGGTGGTCACGCCGACCCGGACGCTGTCGATGAAGGCTCCTGGCAGCAGGAACCAGCTCGCGGCCGCGACGACCATCCCGACCGCGACCAGCAGCAGCCCGACGCCGTCACGGCGCTGGTCAGGTTCAAGATCGCTGACGCCGGAGCCGAGGCTGCGGACGAGCCCGCCGAGCAGACCTGCCAGACCTCGCCAGATTGCGGCGAGGCCGCGACCGAGAACGCTGAGAAGGGCTCCCGGACCTCCGGAGGTGCGCCGGGACGTGCGGGATCGGGATCGGGATGAGCTTCGGCCACGGGAAGACGTCGAACGCGAAGTGTTCGAACGGTTCCGCGTGGGGGAAGACGCGCGGGTCGCCATGGCTGTGACCCTAACAAGGCCCCCGGCGCCGGTCACGTACCCACGCCCGGCGGGTCATGACCGGACCAGCTGGTCAGCGGTTACCGAAGGTGAACCCGCGAGCGATCTGGACGATGCCGAGAACCACCAGGCCGACGCCCAGGAGGAGCCACAGCGTGGTCGCGCCCACGAGCGGGCTCACCACCAGGATGATGCCGGCGATGATCGAGAGGATCCCGTAGAAGACGGTCCACCCCTTCGAGGTGGCCTGCCCGAGCATGCTGAAGGCGACCACGCCCTCAATGATCCAGATGATGCCCACCATGATGGCCACGAAGACCATCAGGCCCGCGGTGGCGAGCTGGATGTTGACCAGCGCGATCACCGCGCCCAGCAGAAACACCACCCCGAGCGCGATGTAGCCGGCCCGCTGCCAGCCACCGACATTCTTGGTGAAGACCCCGACGCCGAAGTTCGCCAGACCGGCGATGGCGGCGTAGATGGCCACCATGATGGTGACCGCGATCACGCTCTGTCCGGGCCACACCAGGATGAGGATGCCCATGATCAGCGAGGCGACACCGCCGAGCCCCAGGGCGGTCCGGATGCCGTTCACGATCGATCCGCCCTTGGGCGTGTTCATGTTTCCTGTCATCGCGCTTCTCCTCGGTTCTGACGGGCACAGCTGCCCGGGAGGACTATGCCACTTTCAAGCACTCTGCGCAGCAGCATGGCCCAGGACCGCCCGATATTCGACCTGCTCGGAAGCCGAATGCTGCGATCAGAAGTGGTGCCAACCGGGCGTATCGTCGCCCTCCCAGGCAGCCCCGTCCACGGTGACGGCGGGGACGGCTGCGGCGGCGGTGACGCGCCCGATGATCCGCCACCCCGGCGGCAGGTCCTCGGCACGGGCGAAGGTTCCGATCAGGGCGTGGTCGTCCCCGCCGGTGAGGATGAAGGTCAACGGGTCGCCACCGCCGATGGCTGCGGCGACCGTCTTCTGTGCCTCGTCGACCTCGAAGGCTCCCGCCGTCAGGTCGATCGTGACCCTGGAGGCCTCCGCCACATGGCCGAGATCGGCGAGCAGTCCGTCGGAGCAGTCGATCAGACTCGTCGCGCCGGCCTCCCGGGCGAGGACCCCCTGGCCGTACGGAACCTCCGGCACCCGATGGGCACGGACCACGGCGCCCGGCGAGCGGAACCCGCGTCCCAGCACCGCGAGCCCCGCGCCGGCCATACCGAGTCTCCCGGTTACGGCGACCACATTCCCCGGACGGGCGCCCGAACGCAGCACCGGGGCCGCACCGTCGAGATCGCCGAGAGCAGTCACCGCCGCGCTGATCACCGGGCCCCGGGTGAGATCCCCCCCGGCCAGCGATACCCCGGCGAGGTCAGCCTCGGCCCGCACGCCCCGGCTGAACTCGGCCAGCCATTCCTCGACCACATCAGCCGGGACACTGAGGGCGACCACGATGGCGACCGGGCGGGCGCCCATCGCCTCGATATCGGCGACCGCCGAGGCGACAGCCTTCCGTCCGACATCGTGCGGACCCGACCAGCTGGTGCGGAAGTGGGTGTCCTGCACCATGGCGTCGGTGGAGATCACGAGGTCACCGTGCGGCCTGATCACGGCGGCGTCATCCCCGGGGCCGACCGGCACCTGGGCCGATGGGGTGAGTCCTTCGGTGAACGACGCGATCAGGGCGAACTCGCCGATCTCGCCTGCCGTCCGCGGACTCATCGCAGCCCCACGGGCCGGTGCAGCGCGAGGTCGATGAGCTCGGCGAGAAGGTCCGGATAGCTCAGCCCCGAGGCCTCCCACAGCAGGGGATACATCGACAACGGAGTAAATCCCGGCATGGTGTTGACCTCGTTGATGACGACCTCCTCATCGGCAGTGACGAAGGTGTCGACGCGCGCCAACCCCTCCAACGAGAGCGCCCGGAAGGCTCGGCCGGACAGGCGCTGGATCCGGGCCAGGAGCGCCTCGGAGATGTCGGCCGGTACGTCGAGCGACACCTGTTCCTCGGGGGTGTACTTGGCGGCGTAGTCGTAGAAGGCGCCCGGGGTGTGCACCCGGATCTCTCCGGCCACCGACAGCCGCGGCGCGCCCTGATCCGGGGTGTCGAGAACAGCCACCTCGAGCTCGCGGGCGTCGACGAAACCCTCCTCGACGATGATCCGGGGATCCCAGCGGCGCGCCTCCTCGATCGCGGAGCCGAGATCAGCAACGGCCGACACCCGCGAGATGCCCACACTCGATCCGCCACGGGCGGGCTTGACGTAGACGGGGAACGTCAGGTTGTCCTCCACCCGGCGCTGGAATCGTTGGGGATCGGCCTGCCACTCGGTGGCGGTGACGGTCTCCCACGGTGACACCTGGAATCCCGCAGCGGCCAGCGCAGTCTTCATCAGATGCTTGTCCATCCCGATGGCCGAGGCCGCGATCCCGGCGCCGACGTAGCGGATCTGGTGCATCTCGAACAGGCCTTGGATGGCCCCGTCCTCGCCGAACGGGCCGTGGAGGAGCGAGAAGGCCACATCGAACGGCTGGATATCGGTGAGACGGTCGCCACTGCGGGTGGCGATCGCGGGCGCATCCTCGCCCGTGAGCAGCACCGCGCTGGGACGTGACTCGTCCAGCCGTGGCAGCGTGTCGTCGACAACGTCCATCGAGGCCACCTCGTCGAAGGGCACCTGGACCCATCGGCCCGCCGGCGTGATCCCCACCGCGATCACGACGAACCGGTCGGGATCGATGGCCCGCACCACCCCTCCCGCGGTGAGGCAGGAGACGTCATGCTCAGAGCTCACCCCGCCGAAGATCAGCGCGACTCGGATACGGCCATCGGACATGCGGGACTCCTTCACGGGCGGGAACTGGCGCTCAGCCTACTCAGGTCCAGCCCCCCGATCGGGCCGGATCCGGCTACCGTGACGGCGTGACTCTGTTCGTGACCGTGGGCCGGGCCAGCAGCGCCGGGTGGGACTGTGTCGACGATGCCGGCCGCCGCCGGTTCCTGCCCCGGGAAGCGCTCGACCCGCAGGTGGTGAACCTGCGGGTCGGTCAGCGCCTGCGGGTGTGGACCACGAACGGGACAATCACCCGGGCCGCTGTCGTCTGAGATGATTCAACTGGCGACCTTCGCCGGGAGGGTCCTCGGCTTGAAGGCGGGTCGGGTCTTCTCGTAGGCGGCGATCTCGTCGGCATGCTGCAGGGTGACAGCGATGTCGTCCAGACCCTCCAGCAGCCGCTGACGGGTGTAGTCGTCGATCTCGAAGGTCCAGGTGGTGTCCCCGGCCGTCACCGTGCGGTCGACCAGCGAGACGGCGATCTCGGCTCCCGGCTGGGCCTCGAGGTAGTTCCACAGCGACTCGACGACCTCTTGGTCGACCCGCGCGATGAGCAGACCGGCCTTGCCCGAGTTCCCCCGGAAGATGTCGCCGAAACGACTGCCGATGACCACCCGGAACCCGTAGTTCTGCAGCGCCCACACCGCGTGCTCGCGGGAGCTGCCGGTGCCGAAGTCGGGACCGGCGACCAGCACGGTGCCGGCGGCGTAGGCGTCGTTGTTCAGGACGAACGCGGGGTCGGACCGCCAGGCGGCGAAGAGCCCGTCCTCGAAACCGGAGCGGGTCACCCGCTTGAGGTAGACCGCCGGGATGATCTGGTCGGTGTCAACGTTGGAGCGACGCAGCGGGACGCCGGTGCCGGTGTGTGCGGTGAACTTCTCCATGCTTACTTCTCCTCCAGATCGGCCGGCGAACTCAGGGTGCCGCGGACGGCGGTGGCGGCCGCGACGGCTGGTGAGACGAGGTGGGTCCGACCGCCCTTGCCCTGACGTCCCTCGAAGTTGCGGTTGGACGTCGAAGCGCTCCGCTCCCCCGGCTTCAGCTGATCGGGGTTCAGTCCCAGACACATGGAGCAGCCGGCCTCACGCCACTCGGCTCCGGCATCGGTAAAGACCTGGTCCAAGCCCTCATCCATGGCCTGCCTGCGGACCCGCGCGGAGCCGGGAACAACCATCATCCGGACCGAATCGGCGACCTTCCGACCCCGGATGACTGACGCCGCGAGCCGGAGATCCTCAATACGCCCGTTGGTGCACGACCCCAGAAAGACCGTGTCAACGGCTACCTCCCGCATGGGGGTCCCCGCGGTGAGCGCCATGTACTCCAGAGCACGCTCGGCGGCCGAGCGCGCCACCGGGTCGGCGAAGTCCTCCGGCGCGGGCACCGCACCACCCAGACCGACACCCTGACCGGGATTGGTGCCCCAGGTGACGAACGGGGTCAGCTGCGTGGCATCGATGTCCACCTCGGCGTCGAAGACCGCGTCGTCGTCAGAACGCAGCGTCCGCCAGTACGCCACCGCGGCATCCCACTGCTCGCCCTCCGGCGCGTGCGGACGGCCCTTGAGGTAGGCGAAGGTGGTCTCGTCGGGGGCGATCATCCCCGCCTTGGCACCCCACTCGATGCTCATGTTGCAGATGGTCATCCGTCCCTCCATCGACATGTTCTCGATGGTGGTGCCGCGGTACTCGACGATGTAGCCCTGACCGCCGCCGGTTCCCACCTTGGCGATGAGGGCCAGCACGACATCTTTGGGCGTCACGCCGTCGGGCAGGTCACCGTTGATGTTCACCGCCATGCGCTGGGCGGGCGCCTGGTTGAGGGTCTGGGTCGCCAGCACGTGCTCCACCTCGGAGGTGCCGATGCCGAACGCGAGAGCGCCGAAGGCCCCGTGGGTCGAGGTGTGCGAGTCGCCACAGACGATCGTCATCCCGGGCTGGGTCACCCCCAACTGCGGCCCGATGATGTGGACCACGCCCTGATCGAGGTCGCCGAGGCTGTGGATCCGGATGCCGAACTCCGCGGCGTTCGCGCGCAGCGTGTCCACCTGGAGTCTGCTCACCGGGTCGGCGATCGGCAGGGTGATGTTCTCGGTGGGAGTGTTGTGATCCTCGGTGGCGAGGGTGAGGTCGGGTCGCCGCACGGGACGTCGGGCGAGTCGAAGACCGTCGAAGGCCTGCGGGCTGGTCACCTCGTGGACCAGATGCAGGTCGATGTAGAGCAGATCGGGTTCACCGGCTGCCAACCTGACGACGTGGTCCTTCCACACCTTGTCACTGAGCGTTGCGCCCATGCTGTTCCCTCCTGGTTCCTCACGTGAGGCCCGCACACCACACCGTTCCGGGCGGTTTTAAGTTCCGGGCAATTCCAGTCTAGGGGTTGCATGTCGAATCCTGAGACGGCAATATCATACTATGGAGAGTTCTTCGGGGGTTGGCGTACTTGACAAAGCAGCCCAAGTTCTCACTGCACTGGAGCAGGGACCCACCACCCTCGCGGGCCTGGTCAGCGCGACGGGCCTGGCCCGGCCGACGGCCCACCGGCTCGCGGTGGCTCTGGAACATCATCGTCTGGTCAGCCGCGATCTGCAAGGGCGCTTCGTCCTCGGACCTCGGCTGACCGAACTGGCGGCCGCTGCTGGCGAGGACCGGCTGCTGGCAACGGCGGGGCCGGTCCTGACCCGGCTGCGGGACATTACCGGCGAGTCCGCGCAGTTGTTCCGCCGTCAGGGCGACTTCCGGATCTGCGCCGCGGCTGCCGAGCGCCCGGCGGGACTCCGTGACACGATCCCGGTGGGAACCCAGCTCACCATGAGCGCCGGGTCGGCGGCCCAGATCCTGCTCGCCTGGGAGGATCCCGAGAGGATTCAGCGCGGCCTGGCCAATGCGACCTTCTCGGCGGTCGCGCTCGCGACGGTCCGCCGCCGGGGCTGGGCCCAGTCAGTCGCCGAGCGCGAGGCCGGGGTCGCCTCGGTGTCAGCGCCGGTCCGCAGCCCCGCCGGCAAAGTGATCGCCTCGGTGACGGTGTCGGGGCCCATCGAACGCCTCACCCGACAACCCGGCCGCCTGCACGCGCCCGCCGTCATGGCGGCTGCCGAACGTCTCTCCGAGGTGCTGCGACGCACCGGAAACGACAACTGAGCGCGGATCCACCGACCCGATGAGGCCGGGCGCGACCCGACGGACAGCATCCGCCCCTACCACCGAACCCGTGGCGTTCACGCCGATGACTGTCGGTCGGCATCCCGGGCGCTGGCGACGGTTCAGCACCCCCCGGACGATCCTGGCGGCGAACGGACTCAGCGAAGTGGAGGCCGTTATCGCGGCCGCCGAGGACGCGGCCCGCAACGGGGCCTGGGTGCTGGGTTTCCTCTCCTACGAGGCAGCCCCGGCGCTGGATCCCGCCCTGACCACGCGGCCCGCCGGAACCTTGCCATTGGCCTGGTTCGCCGTCTTCGACCACGCCGAGGAGGTGAACCGACCTCCGTCACCCGCCCCCTGGCCCGAGATCGGCCGCTGGTCGGGCCTGTCCGAAGCCGCCTACGCCGAAGCATTCGTAGCGATCATGGCCCACATCCGCGCCGGCGACACCTACCAGGTGAACCACACCGTCCGGATGCGCACGACCTACTCCGGCGACCCGATGGCGCTCTTCGCGGCGCTCGCCCACGGCCAACCGACGCCTTACGCCTGCTACCTGCACACTGGCCGGTTCGCGCTCTGCTCGGTCTCCCCGGAGTTGTTCGTGCAACGCACCGGCGACCGTCTTCGGACCGAACCCATGAAGGGCACCGCGCCACGCAGCGCCGATCCCGATGCCGATCGGAAACGTGCCCGCGACCTGCGCGCATCGGCCAAGGAGATCGCCGAGAACGTCATGATCGTCGATCTGCTTCGCAACGATCTCGCCCGGGTCAGTCGTGCCGGAACCGTGCGGGTGGACGAACTGTGCACGGTGCAGACGCTCCCCACCCTGCACACCATGACCTCGGCGGTGAGCAGTCGGGCCATCGACCGCCTCGACCTCGTCGGCCTGTGGCGCGCCCTGTTTCCGTGCGGCTCAGTCACCGGGGCCCCGAAAGCCGCCACCATGGGCATCATCGCCGCGGTGGAGAACACTCCGCGCGGGGCCTACTGCGGAGCTCTTGGCGTCCTGGCGCCGGGAGGTGACCTGACCTTCTCGGTGCCGATCCGTACCGCCGTGGTGGACACCGCGACCGGCACCCTGGAGTACGGGGTCGGGAGCGGTATCACCCACGCCTCCGCCGCAGCGCTGGAGTTCGCCGAGCTGATCACCAAAACCCGGGTGCTCGGCGCGCTCGCGCCCGGAGGGCAGCCATGACCGGCCCGCACCACGACTATCGGCTGCTGGAGACCTTGGCGGCGGTCGACGGGCAGGCTCGCCACGCGGCGCTTCACCTCGACCGGCTGGCGGCCAGCAGCCGGGCATTGGGGTTCGCCTGCGACCGGACGGCCATCGCTACCCGGTTGGCCGGTCAGGTCGCCGGCGAGCTCGGGCTGCGCCGGGTGCGGATCCTGTTGTCGCGCACCGGTTCGGCTGAGATTCAGGTGCTCACCCAGGAACCCCCACCGGGCCTGCTCCGCGCGGCCCTGGCCCGCGAGCCTCTCGACAGCACCCATCCGCTGTTGGGGCACAAGACCACCGAACGCGGCCACCTGTCCCGCCTGGCGGTGCCCGGTGCGGAGGAGACCGTGCTGTTCAACGAGCGCGGGGAACTCACCGAGTTCACCTACGGCAGCCTTGCCTTGGCCATCGCCGGCTGCATCCTGACACCCGCGCTGAGTTGCGGGCTGCTACCGGGGATCGAACGGCGCCGCGCCCTGGCCTCCGGCCGCATCCGGGAAGCGGTGCTGAGGGTGGATGACCTCTTCCGGGCTGAGCAGGTGTGGCACCTCAACAGCCTCCGGGGCTGGACCGAGTGCCGCCTCGGTCCCGGAGGCGGAGCAGCAGCCGCCTCAAGGCCCGGGTTCCTCGCACCTCGCCCAGGTGGTGGAAACCGTCACTGATCACCAGCACGCCGACGATCGCCACGATCGTGGCCGGATCGCGGCCGATCCGGTCGGCGACCAGCCAGATGAGCGGATAGCCCACCACAGTGTGCACCAGGTAGATCGAGTAGCTGCGCTGGCCCAGCCACTGCACGGGAACGGCGTCCAGCAGCGGGAACCGGGCCGGCACCACTACGGCGAGAAAGACCAGGCAGACCACCGCCACGGCTCCCGCGTGAACGGCCCCCTCCAGCATGGCCGCCACCGCGACCGCTGAGCCCATCGCAGTGATCGGCCACCACCAGGAGAGTTCCCGTCCGCGGGCCAGGAACGCCAGGCAACCGGCCGCGAAGAGCGGGGCGAACTCGGCCAGGGTGAGGTTCAGCAGGATCTTCTGCCCGAAGGGCCGGGCACCCGGACTGATCCCGTGGGCCTGCCAGCCGATGACCGCGGCCACCCCGAGGGCGACCGCCACCCAGCCGACCAGGGCGGACAGGATCACCCGCGACCCGAGCCGGCCACGAGTCAGCAGCAGGAGGGCGAAAACCAGACCGTAGAACTGCATCTCGACCGCAAGGGTCCAGGAGACGTCATTGATGTCGGGCACCAGGAACCACCGCTGGACCATGGTCAGATTCACCAGGATCTGCGCAGCGGTCGGGTCGGCCTGCAGCGGCCAGGCGAAGGCGACCCCGATCGCGGCGGCGAGTGCGGCCCAGTAGGCCGGGTACAACCGGGACAGCCGGGAGATGCCGAAGTCGGTGGGTCGTGGGGTGCGGCGCGCCGTCAGCAGGATGACGAAGCCGCTGATCAGAAAGAAGAGCTGCACCCCGTAGGCGCCGAAGGGAAACGTCCAACTCGACCCGACCCTCGGGGAGAAGAGGACGTCGTAGGTCCCCGAGAGATGGCCGGCGACCACAGCCATGGCGGCGACCCCGCGGAGACCGTCGAGTTCGGCGAAGCGTGGGCGCGACAACGTGACCGGCGTCATCGTGGCTGGCGCCTCTGAACCGTGCCCATTCTGCCCCCGCACCCATCGCAGCCCGCACCTCGGGCCCGCCACGGCCTGCCTCGCGAGGACGCCCAGGCGCGCCCTGGTGACACCGGGGTAGGCGCGCACAGGCACGTTCGGGGGGATGGTGGTCCTGCATCTGGAGCGCTGCGAGCGCTCAGCCGTGCCACATAAGCCTACGCCCACCCGGGCGGCAACAACAGCCGCCAGCCGACGGGATGGGCGGCGGCATCCGCGCGTTCGGCTCCGGTGTGGTGAACTCGATGGGTGCCGTCCTCGACGGCATCAGTGGGCGAACGCTGACGCGGCAACCAGAAACCCCTTGCCAGAGTTGCCTCCGGCAAGGGGTTTCACATGGTAGCCCCGACGGGATTCGAACCCGCGCTACCGCCTTGAGAGGGCG
>JBKEBV010000183.1:0-2048 GCA_047973315.1 Propioniciclava sp. | reverse complement strand
CGGCGAGAGCATCCTTGGAGGCGCTGCGGATCGCCTCAAGGGACATCCGCGCCTGGGCCGGGTCGGTCTCGAGCACCCGCAGCGCGACCCCGGACTGCAGCGAGATCATCGACAGCGAGTGCCCCACGACATCGTGGATGTCCCGGGCCACCCGGAGGCGTTCGTCCTGAGCCGCCTGGCGGAGTTCCTCCCTGCGGGCCTGCTCGGCAGCGTGGCGGCGCATCCGGACAACCGTGAGAATCAGGGCCGGAGCCAGCACCCACAGCGACACCACCGTGATCCGGTTCCAGGTGTCGGCCGCGCCCAGCCCGAGCAGGGGGTCATCCCAGGAGGTCGACCAGACCACCACCGGGACGGCGAGCAACCAGGGCCAGCCACGGGCGAGGCCGGTCCGCATCAGCAGCGAGGCTGCGAGGATCGCGGTCGGGAGGATCATCGCCGGGCCGGCGCCGCCGAGGGCGCTGTAGCCCAGCAGGCCCGCGACCGCCAGCGCGTACCCGATCCGGGGGCGGAAGCCGAGCAGCACCAGCCCGACCAGGACCGCGACGACAACTGTCCCTGCCAGCGGGGTCAGCGGGGTGAGGTCGAGGGTCGGGCCGGGGCCACCACGCCACGGCGGATCCATCGCGCCGGGGGGTCTCATCCCCGTCATGCCGCCGGACCAGCGCCACCCCACCACCAGGCTGATCCCGCACACGACGACGGCGAGGGCGCGTCGGATCCAGGAGCCGGTGGTCATGGGCTGATCGTACGCAAGCACGGGCGGGCGCGGCATCGGGCCTCACACGTACCTGCGACGTACGTCAGGATACGTACGCACGCCCGCGGCACAATCATCGCCGGGGCCGATGTCTGCCGCACCGCCCCCGGGTGGAATAGAGGCATGGACATTTCACCACTCCTTCCGCTCCTGGGGCACGGCCCGGGTCACGGGTTCTTCGGCATCATCCCGGCGATCCTGATCGCGCTCCTCATCGTCGCCCTGGTCCGGCTCTTCCGCACCGGCAGCGTCGGCCCGGTTCGCTACCACGGCGCCGCCCCGCAGTCCTCGCCGGAGGACCTGGCCCGGGCCCGACTCGCCGAACGACTGGCCCAGGGGGACATCACGCCCGAGGAGTACCTTGAGCGCACCTCGGCGCTGAAGCCGCCGACCACTCCGGAAGCCTGAGAGGAGACATCATGGTCATCTTCCTGGCGCTCGTCGTCTTCCTGATCGTCCTGGCGACACGCGGAACGATCGGACCCTTCACGTGGGCCGGGCATAGCCCGGAGGGGGCCGTGGCGGGCCCCGAACGTGAGCAGCGCCCCAGCCCCGAGGCGATCCTCGCGCAACGCTTCGCCGAGGGGGAGATCAGCTCGGAGGAGTACCTCGAGCGGCTGAGTCTCTTCCAGGGAACCTGAGGTCATCGGCCTCACCCCCGGCGGCAGGTGGATGGCTGCCGCCGCCAGTGCCCCGGACCTCGGTCCGGGGCACTGGCCTGCCGGATGCCGACCCGCGGTGTCGGCGCTCGGCGCTCCGGCGTAGGCTCGGCCCGACCCTTCACGATGAGGAGAGTGCCCGATGACGTGGACGCCCAGCCCTACCCGCTATGACCAGATGAGCTACCGCAGCAGCGGACGGAGCGGGCTCAAGCTTCCGGCCATCTCGCTCGGCCTGTGGCACAACTTCGGCGACGACGTACCTTTCGAACGCCAGCGCGCCATCCTGCAGACAGCCTTCGATGCGGGCATCACCCACTTCGATCTGGCCAACAACTACGGTCCGCCCTACGGTGCGGCCGAGACCGCGATGGGTCGCCACCTCCGAGAGTCCTTCCGTGGGCTCCGCGACGAACTCATCATCTCCTCCAAGGCCGGCTGGGACATGTGGCCGGGTCCCTACGGTGCCGTCGGCGGATCGCGGAAATACCTGGTGGCGAGTTGTGACCAGTCGCTGAAACGGATGGGCCTGGACTACGTCGACCTCTTCTACCACCACCGTCCCGACCCGGACACGCCGCTGGAGGAGACGATGCGGGCGCTCGACCACATCGTCCGTTCGGGGCGCG
>JBKEBV010000158.1:0-19150 GCA_047973315.1 Propioniciclava sp. | reverse complement strand
GGCGGGTGTGGGTGTTCCGGAGCCGATGACGGAGGAGTTGTGGGATACGTTGGTTCGGAATGATCCTGATTGTCATCCGGTGGCTGGTGGTGTTCCGGATTTTTGTGTTTGGGTGCCGCCGGCTCCTGGGGCGCCGTTTGTTCCGCGTCCGGGTGATCGGGTGGTGGTTGAGTCGTTCGTGCGGCGGGCCACGCATAGTTTGGCGTTGCCGGAGCCGGATATTCAGATCGGTCCTGCTCCGTCGCGGAACAAGTGGAAGATGGCTGTGGTGGGGTTGCCGTACTGGGTCTGGAGTGAGGAGGATGGTGCTCTGACGACGAGTGTGACGACTGATGGCATCACGATTACTCTTGCGGCGGTCCGTGACAATGTGGTCTTTGACTTCGGTGATGGTACGACGACGACGTGTGCCAGGATGACGCGGTGGACCAGTTTCAATTATGACCCGGGGGATGAGTCGCCTACGTGTGGTCACGTTTTCACGTATCCTTCGCATCCCGGGCCTGATTACACGATCACTGCGACGGCGAATTGGACGTTCACGTGGTCGGCGTTGGGGTATAGTGGGACGCTGCCGGGTACGACGACCGGTACCCGTGATGTGCCGGTCACGGAACTCCAGGCGTTGAACGTTCCTGTTCGGCGGTAACGTTGACCTGCATCCGCGACGATCGAGGGCTGCTCCCTGCAGGGGACGGCTGCCACCGGAAGAACAACAGGCGGACGCCGGCGGGGAGCCTGGTGAGGTTTCCCACCCATGGTTGCGGTTCCCCTCACCCGTGGCCCGACCTGGCCAGCCGTGAGATCGTGGTCCCGGACCGCCGGGTCACCCCAGGGGCGGCAGGCGGGTCAGGACGATGCCCCGTCGCTGCCAGGTGTAGCTCACCCAGACGGTGCCGTCGACGATGACCGCGCTCGGATAGGAGTACTCGCCCTCACCGCTGGTGATGACGCCGGTTGCCGCGGCCGCCGGGGGAGCGCCGTCGCTGGCCGTCGCCTCGGCGATGGTCTGCCGCACGCCGTCGAGGGGCCGGAGGCCGTCCTCCAGGGTGATCCCGGGTTCCCAGGTGTGGCCGTCATCGCTGCTGATCGACGCGACCAGCGGGCAGCGCGCTCCCCAGTCCTCGGTTGCCGGGTTGTGGACACAGACGATTCGGCCGTCGGAGAGGGGGACGGCGGCCAGACCGCTGTTGTTGTTGGGGAGCCCGCACGGTTCCAGCGGCGGCCAGGCGGTGACGTCGGCGGTGCAGGACCGCATCACCGCACCGCCGCTGGACCGGGCGAGCGCGATCAGCTGTCCGTCCCGCCCTACGAGCAGGGCCGGCTGGATCGCGCCGGCCCCGCGGACGGCCGCGTGGTCGAGCGGCAGGTCGACCCGGCGCCAGGTCCGGCCGTCGTGGGTGACGTCGACGAAGCAGTCCCAGCGGGGGGCAGGCGACCAGATCTCGACCGAGCCTGGCGCGATCCAGGCGCCCGCGTGCCGCACGGGCGCCTGCCGCACCGGCCCCCGGCTGTGCTCCTCGGCGACGAGGGGTTCGGCGTCGTCCCAGGTGCGGCCGCCGTCGGCGGAGTGGCACACCCAGGTGGTCCAGGTCTCGATGGAGGGCCCGCGCCGGAAGAACAACCAGACTCGACTGTCAGGGCCGTGGGCCAGCACCGGGTTCCAGTGGGGGATCGGCGCGTCGGCGACGATGACGGGCTCGGCAAAAGCCCCTGGACGCCCACGGGCCAGCATGATCCGGGTGTCCGTGGCACCCTCGTGGCTCCCGGCGAACCAGGCAATGAGGAAGGCGCCTCCGGGGAGGGCGAGCAGGGTGCTGGCGTGCGACTGGCGTGCCCCGAGGGGGTGCAGCGTCACCAGAGTGCGCGAATCCTCCCGGGTCATCGGGGTCACTCGACGCCGGCGTCGACGGCGATCGGCTGCCGACGTCGGCGGATGACCGGCCACACCAGGGCGGCGGTGGCTACGACCAGCAGCACCAGGGAGATCGGCCTGGTCAGGAGCTCGTGAGGGGCGCCGATCAGCAGCGCCCGCCGGAGGTTCGCCTCGGCGAGCGGACCGAGCAGGAAGCCGAGGACGACCGGCCCGGCCGGGATGCCGACGCGGCGCAGGACCAGCCCGACCGCGCCGAAGGCGAGCATCTGGACCGAGGTCATCACATTGTTGGTGGTGGCGTAGGTGCCCACAATGCAGAACACCAGGATGATGCCCCAGATCCACTGGGGTCGCAGGTCGAGCAGTTTGGTCATGCCGCGGGTCCGCACCAAGCTCACGATGGTCGAGGCCAGGGTGGCGAGCAGCATGATGGTGACGATGGTGGCGATGATGTCGGGGCGCCGTTCGAACAGCGAGGGGCCGGGCTGGATTCCCCAGATGATCATCGAACCGAGCATGATCGCCATTACCGAGTCACCGGGGATGCCGAGGGACAAGGTGGTGGTCAGCGCCCCGCCGAGGGTTGCGCTGGAGGCGGTATCGGCGCCGACCACTCCCTCGATCGAGCCTTTCCCGAACTCCTCAGGCTTCTTCGAGATCGCCTTCGCCCGGTTCCAGCCGACCAGGCCGGCGATGTCGCCGCCGGCGGCCGGTACCACGCCGAGCAGCGCGCCGAGCACGCTCGACTGTGCCATCGGCCGCGCCGTCTGCTTCAGTTCGGACCGGTTGGGCCACCACCGTCCCAGCGCGGAGATGGGTCGGACGCGATGACGACTGTGGGTGAGCACCTGGTCAAGGACCTCGGTGATGCCGAACAGCCCGATGATCAGCGCGATGAAGTCCAGCCCGCCGGTGAGTTGGGCCACGCCGAACGCGAAACGGGGATCGCCGGTGATCGGATCGGTTCCCACGGTGGCCAGGGCGATGCCGAGCAGCCCGGCGAAGATCCCTTTGGCGACCGAGCGGGAGGCGATGGAGATGATCACCGTCAGCCCGAAGACAACCAGGGAGAACATCTCGAACGGGCCGAAGTTCAGTGCGAACGCGGCGATGGGTTGGGCGAGGAAGATGAGAACCAGCAAGGATGCCAGAATGCCGACGGTTGTCGCGATCGCCGAGATGGACAGCGCGAGACCGGCCTGGCCCTTCTTCGCCATCGGATAGCCGTCGAGGGTGGTGGCAACCGCTGCCGGGGTGCCCGGGGTGTTCACCAGAATCGAGGGGATCCGGTCGCCGTACTGCGCAGAGACGTAGATGGCCAGCAGCATTGCCAGCCCTTGGGCCGGCTCCAGAGTGAGGGTGAAAATTGTCGCCAGCGCGACGGCCATGGAAATGGTGATGCCGGGGAAGACGCCGACGAGCAGGCCCAGCCCCAGCCCGATGATGAAGCAGAGGATCGCGGTGGGCTCCAGCAGTTGGGAGACGCCCTCGATGACGGGGTTCACAGCGGCACCTTCAGCAGGAGTTGGAAGACCAGGTAGAGCAGGACGGCGACCGTGGCCGGGAAGAGCAGCAGCGACTTCCACGTGCGCAGGCCGTACACCCAGTTCAGGGCGACCAGGTAGAGCGGGCCGAGCAGCAGGAAACTGACACCGATCTCCCACAGGGCCAGCACGATTGCCAGGCCGACAACGGTGAGAATCATCTGCGGCCAGCCGGAGGGCTGCGCCGGCTCGACGTCGCGGGTGCCCCGGCGGCCGGTGAGCGCGTTGAATGCCATCGCGCACCCGGAGATGAGGATGCCCACTGCGGTCGCGGTCGGCCACCAGCGTGGGTCGATGCCGCCGGTCTCGGTCCGCACCGCGATGGAGCGTGCCCCGACGAGCATCGCCGCACCGAACACGAGCACGACCGCAGCAGTCACCTTCTCCAGGGTGGGCGACGGTGCCGCCGTGGTCGGCTCTGCGGGGTCGGCGACGCCGGCCGCCGACCCCGGCTGAGGATGGTCCCCGGTCACGTCAGCTCGTCAGCAGCTCGGCGAACCGCTCGGATTCCGACTGGGCGTAGGCGGTGAATTCGGCGGAGTCCTTGTAGACGACCAGGTTTCCGCTCGAGGTGATGATGTCGACATAGGACTGCTGCTTCACCGCCTCGCCGATCGCGTCGCTCAGGGTGGTCCGGACGTCGTCGGGCAGGCCCTTGGGGGCGTAGATGCCACCCCAGCCGCCGATCTCCAGATCGATGCCCTGTTCCTTGGCGGTGGGCACATCGGGGAGTTCGGGGTGGCGCTCGCTGTGGAAGATGGCCAGCACCTTGAGCTTGCCGTCGGCGAGATTCTGCTTGACCTCGTTGACCCCGGAGGCGGCCGAATCGACCTGGCCGCCGAGCACCGCACCGACCGCGGGCGCGCCACCGTCGAAGGGCACCGGCCTGATCTGGGCGCCGGTCTGCTCGGCGAGGGCCTTCCCCAGTAGTTCCCAGATGGAACCGGCGCCGGAGTTGGACATGGTCATCTCGGAGCCCTTGGCGCCGTCGACGAACTCCTCGAGGGTGTTGTAGGGGCTGTCCGGGGGAACCGACAGCACGCCCGGGCCCAGCATGATCTGGCCGAGCATGTCGTAGTCGGCCGGCTGGATGTCGAAGTTGAGGCTGCCGAGCATGGAGATCTCGACGGGTGCGAAGCCGAGGGTGTATCCGTCGGCGGGCTGGTCCTTCACATAGAGCATGGCCGTCGAGCCGGAGGCGCCCGGACGGTTCTCGACAATGATGCTCTGGCCGAGGATGGGCTCCAGGGCTGAGGCGAGCGCCCGGGAGGACAGGTCCGAGCCGCCGCCAGCCGCCGCCTGGACGATCAGGGTGAGGTCCTTGGTGGGGAAGTTGCTGGCCGAGGTGGCCGCCGACGTCGCCGCCCCGGTGGGGGTGCGGGTGGTGCAGCCGGTGGCACCGACGGCGGCAGCGGCGAGTGAGCCGACGAGTAGCGTCCTGCGATGCATGGTGATCTCCTTTGGTGGGGTCGGTTGCGGGGTCAGGGCCGGGCGACGACGTCTGCGATGACGGGTCGGATCTGTGGGCCGGGGGCGTCAATGGACATGCGGCAAAGGCCGCCGGGAAGGCCCTGCAGGTCGAGGGCGTGCTTGAGGTTGGCGATGCTGGGGCCCAGCACGGCGACGACAGCTTCGATGCTCGCCTGGGCGGCCGTCAGGGCGTCCCGGTTCTCGGAGGCGTACGCTGCCCGGAAGGCGGCCCAGGGCCCGGGGCAGGCTCCGGCGCAGCCGCTGACCGTTCCGCGTCCGCCGGCGGCGAGGACGGCGGGAAGGTCGGCGTCGTTGCCCGACCACAGCGTGAAACCGTCGGGTGCGTGGGCGAGGTAGTTGCCGACCCGGGCCGAGGCGGCTCCGGAGACCTTGATGCCGTCGATGCCGCTCGCCAGCGCCGCGGGGAGATCCGCGGGCAGCAGGTCAGTGCCGGCGACGTCGGGGTAGAGGTAGCCGTAGAGATCGCCGCTGCAGGCGTCCTTGATCATCCCCCAGTGGCGGGTGAGTCCGGCGAGGCTGGCCGGGAGGTAGTACGGCGTGATGCACGCGAATCGTTCGCTTCCCAGGCTGGTTGCCTCGGCGGTGAGCAGCAGCGACTGGTGCGTGCTGGCCGAGCCGACGTGGGCCACCACCCGGGAAGGTCCGAAAACGTCGAGAGCCTCGGTCAGCAGGGCAACGAACTCGGCGACGCTGAGCGCCGGAAACTCGCCGGTCGTGCCGCCGACGAAGACGCCGTCCACCTCGGGTTCAAGCCGCTCGACGTTGGCGCGGAACCCGGCGATGTCGACGCCTCCGTCGGCGGTGAAGGGGGTGGTGAGGGCCGCGAGGACCTCGGCAGTTGGGGGCATCGTCACTCCATCGTGTCGTTCACCGTTAACGGTTGACGGAACTCTGGTGCTGGGAGACGCTGATCCGCAAGAGGTTTGTCATTACGCTGTCCGAGGATCTCGATGACTTCTGGAGGAGGTTGTCCATGCCGCGCAGTCTGCGCTCGGTAGCACTGGGCGAGCAGTTGGCCGACATCCTGCGCCTGGAGGTCGTCACGGGACGGATGGCGGTGGGGCAGCGTCTGGTCGAGGACACCCTGGCCACCCGTCACGGCATCAGCCGAGGACCGGTACGTGACGCCCTCCGGACCTTGGCAGCCGAGGGGCTGCTCGAATCGCGACAGCGTGGCTTCTTCGTCAAGCCGTTCACCGGTCAGGACATCGATGAGCTGTACGACATCAGAGAAGCTGCCGAGCAGCTCGCCTCCCGTCTGGCGATCAGCCGGGCCTCGCCGGACGGCTGGGAGATCGCCGATCGCGAGCTCGCGGCCATGGTCGAACACGCGGATCGCGGCGACAAGCACAACTATGCCCGCGCCGACCTCGCCTTTCACACCCAGTTCTATGTGCTGTCGGGCAGTAGTCGCCTGCTGACCCTGTGGCACCAGTTCCAGCCGACCTTCGCCACCCTGCTGGACATCACCAACGCCCAGGACGACGATCTGCACCCCTCCGCCGACGACCACCGTGAGCTTCTGAACCTCGCGAAGGCCGGTGACGTCACGGCGTTCTCCGGGATGCTCGACGATCACCTCGCCGGTTCGCGCCGCCGGATGCAGGCCGCCCTGCGCGCCACCTGAGCCAGGATCGGTCCTTGGTCGTGGCCCGCCGCTCGGCCGGATAGACTCATCGTTCGGGGCCTATAGCTCAATCGGCAGAGCAGCGGACTTTTAATCCGCGGGTTCTGGGTTCGATTCCCAGTGGGCCCACTAGGGATTTCAGCGTAGCGACTAGGGGTTTCGCCGAAGCCTGAGTTGCGCACAGGTGTGGATAAGTGGGCATGGATTGGCCCCCCGTTGCCCATATGTTGCACGAAACGCGACTCCCTGAGCCCAAATCGAACCGACGCGTCGGGCGTCGGCAGGGCTGCGGTCCTGGGCGGCTGGCGGACCCCGTGGCATTTGGGTTCCAGCCTCCTCATGGAAGCACAGCGCTGACATGTCAGATGTCTGCCATCTTCAGTGAACCCGCGCCGAGGCCGTGGCGGAGTGCTCGGGAGGGAGGGCGCCCTGCCGGGGGTGGATGGTTGGCCCCAGGGAATCTGCGCAACAGTCCGCGGTAGGCATTGCTGTATCCAGCTGCACTGTATATCGTGAGACTGTACAGTTGAACTGAGTAAAGGGGGGCCTCATGAACCGGGATCCACGGCTTCCGCTGACCGAGACGGTCTTCTACGTGCTCCTCGCCCTGCGTGAACCGGCCCACGGGTACCTGATCATGACTCGTGTGGGCGAGTTGAGCGGCGGCCAGGTGGCGCTGGCTGCAGGAACGCTCTACGGGGCGTTGGAGAACCTGCTCAAGCAAGGGCTGATCGCTCGGCTGCACAGCGACGATCCGCGGCGCAAGGTGTACCAGATCAACCCGCTCGGCCTTCACGTGCTCGATCTGGATGTCCAGCGGATGCGGCACATGGTCCAAGCGGCTGAATCAACCCTCCGGGAAGGTGGCAGCGATGCGTAAGAGGAAGCAGTTCATCGACTTCGACCGCGAGGAACGATGGCTGAACGACTGCGCGTGGCAGGGCCGATTTTTCTGTTGGTCGGCGGCATGATCTACCTGATCCAGGCCATCGCGCAGTCACGGTTGCTGCGACGGGCTGCAGCTGGCTGACTCCCGAGGGTGGCGGGGCGGCGAGCCCGACGAAGAGGCCGCAGGCGTCGGTGCGCACCCCGGGCGTCGCGATCACCGGATGCCTGGGTGCGGGCCGGTCGGCGATCTCATCCCCGGCCGCTAATTCTCTGCTGGCGATATGGGGTAGTCCCGGAGGAGGCGGGCGAGGGCGACCTCGAAGTGTCGGTGCAGTGCCTTGATCGCCACGGCGGTCGAGCGTGAGTTCAACGCGTCGATGACCTCCTGGTGCCGCTCGGGCGCCATATTGCCCACCGCCTTCTCCTCGCCGGAGTACAGGATCGACATGCTCACCCGGCCAGCCATGTCGTTCCAGGCCTGCACGAGGGGCCGGTTGTCGCTGGCCTCGCACAGCGTGCGGTGAAACGCCATGTCAGCCCCGACCTGCTCCACCAGGGTCCCGGACTGCTGGCTCACCCGCATCTGCTCAAGGCGGACCCGCAGGGCCTGGGTCGCTTCCTCGACCTTGCCTGCTTGGATCACCAGATAGACCGCCATGGCCTCCAAGGCCTCGCGTACCTGGAACACCTGCCTGATGACCTCCGGCGTGAGGTCGGGAACGCGGGTGCGTCCGCGCGCGTCACTGACGGCCAGCCCCTCCCGTTCGAGGACCGACAGCGCCTCACGCAGGGTGCCCCGGCTGATCGCCAGCGACTTTGAGAGGGCCACCTCCGACAGGTGCGTTCCCGGGGGGATCTCGCCGCTGATGATCGCGGGTCGCAGGGTCTCCAAGGCGCGGTCGCGCAGCGATTCGCGCGGTAGTGGCGCCAGATCGGCCAGGACATCCGACATGACCCCGAGCATAGTGCCGACCGTCCCGAAGTCATCAATCCACAGCCAGACTGTTGACGCCCGATTGTCGACAGTAGTATCGTCCCGGCACACGGCCCCACCCTCTGAGCCGTCCAGACGAAAGGCAACGATGCCCATCCATCCCCGGGTGGTCTGCTCGACCATCACTTTTCGCCACCGGTCGCTGCCGGAGGCGCTCACCCTGATCCAGCAAGCCGGGTTCGGCGGCATCGACCTCGGTGCACTCCCCGGCGTCTGCAGCCACGTGCCTGAGGTGCTCGACGGCGCCGCCGTGCAGCGCGTCGCGGCCCAGGTCGACAAATCAGGCCGTGAGGTCATCTCGATCAACGCCGACATCGGCGACCTCAATGCTCCCCTCACCCCCGGCGAACAGAGCGCTCGGGACGAACACCTCCGCACGCTGGTCGACCTGTGCGCAGCGGTGCGATCGCCCGCACTCGTGCTCCCCAACGGGTCCATGGGGGCGGAACCCCTCGGCACGTTGGACGCCGATCTCGACCTGGTCGCCGACCAGCTCCGCCACGCCGCAACCATCACGGAGACCGGCGGTGTCGCCTTGTGGGTTGAGGCTCAGCACTCCCTCCGCCTGGCCGGGACGACCGAACGGGCGGTCGCCCTGATGGACCGGCTCACCGACGCACCCGTCGGCGTGGTCATGGACTTCAGCCATGTCGTCGCCGCCGGTGACGACCTCCGCGCCTTCGTCGCCGCGTTCGCCGATCGCATCGTCCATGTGCATCTTCGCGACGCCGTCGCCGGGAACATCCACCGCTCGATCGGCAACGGCGAGGTGGACTTCCCCGCTGGCATCCGGGCCCTGCTCGACGGCGGCTACCGCGGGTTCTTCTCCCTCGAGCTTGAGACCGATGATGTCGCCGAATCCGATCGGCCCGCAGCGGCGCTGGCTGCGGGCGAGACCATCGGCGCGGTCATCGCCGCCCACGAACCGGAGAACACCGTATGAGACTCGGACCGAACACCCCGCGCACGGTGGTGATCAGCGGCGTCGGATCGGCCCGCGGCATCGGCCGCGCGATCGCCCACCGGATGGCCGCCGAGGGCTGGGCCGTCGCCGGCGGGGACCTCGACGGAACGGCCGCCACAGACCTGGCAGCGGAACTCTCCGGTGAGCACCAGGTGCCAGCATTCGGCGGGCCCCTCGACGTGTCGGACGAGGCATCGGTGGCCGCCTTCGCCCAGCAGCTGCGCGACGCTGACCTCCCCCCGGTCGGTTCGGTGATGCCGGTGGCGGGCATCCCCTCACCGGAGTCGATCCTCGACGTCACCCTGCCGTTGTGGGAGAAGGTGTTCGCGGTGAACTCCACCGGCACCTTCCTGCTGATCCAGTCCTTCCTGCCCGCGATGATCGACGCCGGCTGGGGCCGCATCGTCACGATGTCATCGGTCTCGGCGCAGCAGGGCGGAGGAGTGTTCTCCAAGACGCCCTACTCGGCCGCCAAAGCAGCCATCCTCGGCTACACCCGTTCGGTTGCGCGCGAACTCGGACCCCACGGGATCACCGCCAACGCGGTCTCTCCCGGTGCGGTCGATACCGACATCCGTGCGGGGAACACCGACGCCGAGAAGGAAGCAGCCCTCTCAGCATCAGTTCCCCTCGGACGCCAGGCGAGCGTCGACGACATCGCCTCGCTGTTCACCTTCCTCGCCAGCGAGCACGCCGGATACATCACCGGAACGACGATCAACATCAACGGCGGCGGATACATCGCCTGAGAACCTGCACGCCCCCTAACGAAAGGACCCGAACAATGACGTTCGTCTACGACGATCCCGCAGCCTTTGCCGACGACGCCCTCATCGGGCTCTGCGACGCTTATGCCCACCTGCTGCGCCCGGTGCCCGGAGGCGCGGTCCGTCGGCAGCCGGGTGAACCCAAGGTTGCAGTGCTCTACTGCGGTGGATCGGGGCACTATCCCGCATTCGCGGGGGTCGTCGGCCCCGGAATGGGCGACGGCGCCGTCTGCGGCAACATCTTCACCTCACCCTCAACCGACAACGCCATGACCGTCGCCAAGGCCGCCGAGAGTGGGCGCGGAATCGTCTTCTCCTACGGCAACTACGCCGGGGACGTCATGAACTTCGGCCTCGCCACCGACCGCCTACGAGCCGAGGGGTACACCGTCGAGAACGTCATCGTCACCGACGACGTGGCCTCCGCGTCGGTCGAGGAGATCGACAAGCGGCGTGGGATCGCCGGCGACTTCACCGTCTTCAAGGTCATGGGAGCAGCCGCCGAACGCGGTGACGCCCTCGACGACGTGGTCCGGCTCGGACGCAAGGCCAATGACGCCACCCGCACGATGGGCGTCGCCTTCGCCGGGTGCACGATGCCGGGAGCGAGGGAACCCCTGTTCTCGATCGAGCCGGGGCTCATGGGTCTGGGGCTCGGCATTCATGGCGAGCCGGGGCTGGCCGACGTGCCGCTGGCCCGGGCCGCTGACCTCGCTGTGGTTCTCGTGGAGCGGGTTCTGGCCGAGCGCCCCGATCAGGCGACGCGGGCCGCAGTCATCCTCAACGGTCTCGGCGCCACCAAGTACGAGGAACTCTTCGTCCTGTGGCGGACGGTCGCCGGCCTGCTGCGCGACGCGGGCATTGAGATCGTCGGCGCTGAGGTCGGCGAACTGGTCACCAGTCTGGACATGGCCGGCACTTCGCTGACGCTGATGTACCTCGACGATGAGCTGGAAGAACTCTGGTTGGCTCCCGCGCTCACGCCCGCCTTCCAGCGAGGGGTGGTGAACCTCGCCGCCCCCGACACCGCCACCGAGGACAACCAGGTGACGCCAAAGCCCGCGCGCATCCTCACCGCGGGATCGCCGGAGTCACAGGCTGCGGCGGCGCAGGTGTTCCACGCGCTGCAGGCCACCGAGACGCTGCTCCGCGACGCGGAGGCCGAACTGGGGCGGATCGACGCGGTGGCTGGTGACGGCGATCACGGCCGCGGCATGGTCCGGGGCAGCGCGGCGGCCGTCGACGCAGCTCGGCCGGGAGCTGAGGCAGGCGTCGGGGTCGGTGACCTGCTCCAGGCCGCCGGCGCCGGCTGGGCCGAGCAGGCAGGCGGGACGTCGGGGGTGTTGTGGGGTGCGGCACTCCAGGCCGCTGGCGAGGACCTCGGCAACGACCGACCGGTCTCGCCGCCGACCGTCGTCGCCGCAGGTCGGGCCTTTGTCGCCCGCCTGCAGACACTCGGAAAGGCTCAACCCGGCGACAAGACGATGCTCGACGCGGCCATCCCCTTCGTGGATACCCTCGCCGAGGCGGTGGAATCGGGAGAGCCGCTCGCCCGGGCGACAGCCGAGGCGGCGGCGGTTGCGACGCAGGCAGCGCAGGCGACGGCCTCGCTCACTCCGCGCGTCGGTCGCGCTCGGCCGTTGGCGGAGAAGAGCGTCGGCACCCCCGATCCCGGTGCGGTGTCGTTCGCGATGATCGTCACCGAGGCTGCCGAGGTGCTGTCATGACCGGCCTGCGGATGGTCGTCGCACACGACGCGGGCGTGGACTCTTCCTCCGCCCCTTCGCGGTTGTCGGCGCCCTCGGCGGCCGCGGGAGGTGCGGCGTGATGCGCAGAGCCCTCGACCTCCTGGAACGCATCTGCCAGGTCGGCGCCGTGGTGGCACTGGTCGTCGTCGTCATCGCCGTCGCCTGGCAGGTGACCGCCCGCTACGTCACGCAGGCCTCGACGGCGTGGGCCCCTGAACTGGCGCAGATCGCGTTCGTCTGGTGTTCGTTGTTGTCCATCGCCATCGGCGTCCGCCACGGGCGGCACATGATGATCGACATCTGGGGTGGGGTGAAGAACGTCTGGTTCCAGCGAGCGGTGACCACGTTCGCCGCCGTGGTGGTCGTCGGGGTCTCGGCCACCATCGGCTACTTCGGCTACAACATGCTCGGTATCGCGATGCGGCGAACCCTGCCGGGCCTGGGCATTTCTGCCGGGTGGGCCAACCTCGCTGTCCCGGTCGGATTCGGCCTCTGCGTGATCTTCGCCCTCGAGATCTGGTGGGACCAGATGACCGGCCGACCGCAACCGGCTGACGACGGGGTCGGCGAGTACGCGCCGGGAATCGGTTGAGGGAGCGTCATGGGACAGAGCCTTCTCGGCTACTTCTTCGCCACGTTCCTGCTGCGCACCCCCATCGGGTTCGCGCTGGGGGCAGCATCATTGATCTCGCTGTACTGGCTGACCACCACCCCCCTCGACATCGGGGCCCAGCGGATCGTCGCCGGAATCTCCCCCTTCCCGCTGCTGGCGATACCGCTGTTCGTGCTCACCGGCGGGCTGATGAACGAGGGTGGCATCACCAAGCGGTTGTTGAACCTCGCCGACGCGCTCGTCGGACGCCTCCGCGGTGGCTTGGCCCACACCAACCTGCTGTCGTCGCTGATGTTCGGCGGCCTGTCCGGCTCCGCGGTCGCTGACGTCTCCAGCCTGGGGCGGGTCCTCATCCCGGCCATGAAGGCGCGCGGCTACCGGCCCGGGTTCGCCGCCGCGGCCACGGCCACCTCAGCACTGCTCTCCCCGATCCTGCCGCCGTCGATCACCCTGATCCTCTTCGGCGTCGTCACGGGATCCTCCATCGGGCAGCTGTTCTTCGCCGGTGTGGTTCCGGCAGCGTTGTTCACCGCGGCGTTGATGGTCTTCGTCTACTTCTCGGTGGGGAGGATCGGGTTCACGCCGGAGGCCGTCGCCGCTGCTGAGCAGGACGGTGATATCGGAAAGACCCCCCGCGATCAGATCCCGCCGCTGGGATCGGCCCTGGTGAAGGCGATCCCGGCGCTGATGCTTCCTGCCCTGATCCTGATCGGGATCCGCGGTGGCTTCTTCACCCCGACGGAGGCCGCGGCCATGTCGGTGGTGTACGCGCTCCTCATCGGCTTCCTGGTGTACCGCGACCTCAACTGGAACAGACTGCGGACCGCCCTGGTGGAGTCCACCCACCTAATCGGGCTGATCATGCTGGTGTTGTCGATGGCCCAGCTGTACTCGTGGGCCCTGACCTCCGGCCGGGTCCCCGAGACGGTCACGAACGCGATGGTTGCGCTGACCGACAACACCTACGTACTGCTGCTGCTCATCAACATTCTGTTGCTCGTCATCGGGATGTTCATCGAGGCGAATGCCGCGCTCATCATCATCGTGCCGATCCTGTACCCGGTCTGCATGGCCGCAGGGATCGATCCACTGCACCTCGGGATTCTGGTCGTGGTCAACCTGGGTATCGGTCTGATCACCCCGCCAGTCGGTCTCACGCTGCTGCTCTCGGCAGAGATCGCCGGCATGAGCAACACCCAGGCGATCCGTTCCATGCTGCCGTGGTTCGGCATGACGCTGATCTTCCTGCTCCTGGTCACCTATGTCCCGGCCATCAGCACCTGGCTCCCGGGTCTGGTCTTCGGCCCTTGACCCTCCCCCATAGCTGACGCATCACCGTTGATACGAGGAAGGAAACACCATGAACAGAACAGCGCTTCGATGGGCTGCCGCGGTCTGTGTGCCGCTGCTCGCCCTGACCGCCTGCACCCGAGGTGGCGGGGCCAGCACCGGCGACACCGGGGGCGGCGGCGCGGCGGCCGACTGCGCACCGGCAACGCTGGTACTGGGCCACGCCGGCAGCGACACCGACCCCCGCCAGGGTGCGGCGGAGTCGTTGGCCGAGAAGGTCCAGGCGGCGACGAACGGCGACCTCACCATCGAGGTCCACGGCAACTCGACGCTGGGAACCTGGGAAGAGATGGTGGAGGGCCTCCAGCTGGGGACGACCGACATCGTCATCGAGTCACTGCTGTCGCTGGAGTCCTACAGCGACCTGGCCAGCATCGAGACCGCACCCTTCCTCTACGACAGTCCCGAACAGTTCTTCGCGGTCTGGGACGGCGCCCTCGGCGATGAGATCAAGGGGTCGATCACCGATGCGACCGGCTACGCCATCCTCGGCAACATGTACCGCGGGCCACGGGAACTGACCACCAAGACGCCGGTCACCCAGTTGAGCGATCTCGAGGGCCAGACGATTCGGACGCCGTCGGCGCAGACCATGGTGGAGACCTGGCAGGCGCTCGGTGCGCGGGCTGAGGCGCTGCCGTGGTCCGAGGTCTACTCCGCGCTGGAGCAAGGGGTGATCGACGGCCAGGAGAATCCGCTCGACGTGGCCGTCTTCAACGACATCTACGAGGTGGCGCCCGAACTGACGACCACGTCGCACATGTACGCCAACTACCACTTCCTGCTGTGGGAGGAGTCGTTGAGTGGCATGTGCCAGCAGCATCAGGACGCGATTCGCACCGCTGCTGCCGAGGTGGGCACCGACTACACCGCGACCACCGCCACCAACCAGGAGACCTACCGGACCGAGCTTGAGGCCAACGGGATGACCTTCCACGAGCTCACCGATCGGGATGCCTGGGTGGAGGCCACCCAGCCGGTGGTTGAAACCCTGCCCGACCAGGTGCAGGCCTGGGTCGAGCAGGTCAGGGCGATGGACTGACGATGGTCAGCCATGGGCGGGAGGTTCTCCCAAGATCCGACTCCAGTGTCGTCATCGGACTCGGGGCGATGGGCCTGCCCATGGCGGTCCGCCTGCTCGCCGGCGGGCCCGTCCGCGGTGTCGAACGCTCCCCGGAGCGCGCGGCCGCAGCGCGGGCCGTCGGCGTCGAACCGAGCCCGGACCTGGCTGCGGTGGCCGGTGCATCGCTGGTGCTGGTGATGGTGGCCCGGCCGGCCGACCTCGAGGGCGTCGTCGAAGCCGCGCTGCCGCACGTCGCCGGAGGTCAGACGTGGGTTCTCAGCGGTACCTACGGCGTCGAGGCCACCGTCAGTGTCGCCGACCTGCTCGCCGGAGCCGGAGCGGCGGTGATCGACGCGCCGGTGACCGGGGGCGTGGCTGGAGCGCAGAGCGGGCGTCTGCTGCTCTTCTGTGCCGGAGATGAGACGGTTCTGGCCGGAGTGCAGGACCGCCTCGCGCTGGTGGGGGAGCCGCATCTGGTCGGGGCCGCCCCGGGTGATGGCCAACGCTTGAAGGCCATCAACCAGTTGCTGTGCACCATCCACCTGGCTGCGGCCGGTGAGGCGCTCAATCTGGCGCGGGCTGTCGGCCTCGACGTCGATGCCGCCGCGCGGGTGCTCGGGGCAGGTGCGGCGTCCTCGTGGATGTTCACCGACCGGGCGCCGCTGATGCTGCACGGAACGCCGGAGGTGCGCTCGGCGATCGAGGTCTTCGTCAAGGATGCAGGCATCGCCGCAGGCCTCGCCTGCCAGGTGGGCGCCCCAGCGCCGGTGCTCGATGCCGCGCGCCAGCAGTTCCTTGCGGCCGCCGACGCCGGTCTGGCGCGCGAGGACGACTCAACCATCTACCGCCTCTACGGGCGCCAGACACCCCCCTCGAGGGGGAACACCAACCATGCAACGGACGAAGATCCAGAAAGGCTGTCATGAACCTCTATGCCCAGTTGTGCGCTCGCGCCGAGACCGGCCGCCCGATCCGGGTGGGCCTGATCGGTGCCGGCCGCTTCGGCACGATGTACCTTGCGCAGGCGCGTTCCATCCCGGGGATCCACGTGGTGGGGATCGCCGACATCGACCGGCCGCGGGCAGAGGCCGCGCTGGATCTCGTCGGCTGGCCGGCCGATGCTCGTGCCAGCGACATCACCGAGGCGATCGCCAGCGGGGGTGTGACGGTCACCACGGAGGCATCGGATCTGCTGGCCGCCGACCTCGACATTATCGTGGAGGCCACCGGCAACCCGCTGGTCGGGACGCGGCACGCTTTGCAGGCGTTCGCGACGGGCAAGCATGTGGCCATGGTGACGGTGGAGGCCGATGCCCTCGTCGGGCCGGTGCTCGCCGAACACGCCCGCCAGGCGGGTCTGGTCTACTCGCTGGTCTACGGCGACCAGCCTGCGCTGATCTGGGAACTTGTCGACTGGGCGCGAACGAACGGGTTCACCGTCGCCTGCGCCGGCAAAGGCGCCAAGTACCTGCCGCACTACCACCAGATGAACCCCGACAATGTGTGGGAGCACTGGGAGTTCTCCGAGGAGCTCACCTCGTCGGGTCAGCTGAACCCGTTCATGCACACCTCGTTCCGTGACGGCACCAAGGCCGCCATCGAAATGGCGGCCGTGGCCAATGCGGCGGGGCTGGGTCCCGGCGATGACGGGCTCACGTTCACGCCCGGCAATGTGGAACAGATCGCCACCGTGTGCCGTCCCGCCTCGGCCGGTGGTGTGCTCGCAGATCGGCCGACCGTGGACGTCATGTCGTCGGTGACCCGCGACGGCGACTGGATCCCGTTCAACACCCAGGAGGGTGTGTTCGTGGTCGTGGAGGCGACCAACGACTATGTGGCCGGCTGCTTCGACGAGTACCCGTGGCATCCCGACCCGACCGGACGCTACGCCGCCCTGTACCGGCCCTACCACTACGTCGGGCTGGAGTTGAACACCACGATCGCCCACGCCTGCCTCAACAAGGTGGCGACCGGAACTGCCGTCGGATTCACCGCCGACGTGGTGGCCTGCGCCAAGAAGGACCTGCGGGCCGGCGAGCGGCTCGACGGCGAGGGTGGCTACACGGTCTGGGGCAAGCTGCAGCCGGCGGCGGCCTCGGTGGCCGCCCGGGCGTTGCCGGCGGCGCTCGCCCACGATGTGCCGCTGGTCCGCGATGTTCCTGCCGGCCAGATCGTCTCCTACGACGATGTCGACCTCGCCGGGATGGACCCGACGATCGTCGCGCTCCGGCGTGAACTGGAAGCCATGGCACCGCCCGTGGGCGACTGACGTGGCCGGTGATTCCCCGCGGGTTGGCGTGGTGGGCCTGGGGCCGATGGGCCTGCCCATGGCTCAGGCGTTGGCGGAGGCCGGATTCGGGGTCGTGGCGTGGAACCGGACCTCATCGGCCGTCGACACATTGGCGGCCCGGGTCGCTCCCAGATCCGTGGTCGGGGCATCGACCCCGGCGGAGGTCGCGGCCCAGTGCCGCGTCGTGATCGCGATGCTGCCGGACCTTCCGCACCTGCTGGACCGCCTCGACGGTCCGGACGGGCTCCGCGCGGGCTGGTCCGGCGTCGAGGCCAGCGGCCCTGCAGAACCGCCCCTGCTCGTGGTCATGTCGACGGTGAGCCCGGTGGCCGTCGCCGACGCTGCCGCCGACCTGGCCCGCGAGGGGATCCACCTGATCGACGCGCCGGTCTCGGGCGGGGTGATCGGTGCCGAGGAGCGCCGACTGTCGATCATGGTGGGCGGCGCAGCTGAGGATGTGGTCCGGGTGTGGCCGCTGTTCGAGGCGATGGGAGGCACCATCGAACATCTCGGTCCGGTGGGGTCCGGGGCGCTGGCCAAGGCCTGCAATCAGGTGGTGGTGGCGGGCAGCCTGGTGGCCATCAGCGAGGCACTGACGCTGGCCCGGGCCGGGGGGCTCGACCTCGCTCAGTTGGTGAGGCTCTTCACGAGTGGGCTCGCCGGATCGGAACTGCTCAACCAGAAGGCTGATCGTTTCCTGACCAGGGATTTCGAGGGTGGCGGCAGTGCGAGGAATCAGGTGAAGGATCTGGATTTCGTCCTTGCCGCCGGGCGCCGTCTGGGTGTGGAGCAGCCGGTGAGCAACCTCACCCGCACGATGTTCGTGCGGCTCCTCGACCAGGGCGGCGGGGACCTCGATCACACCGCTGTTATCCGCGCCTTTGGCCCGCCTGGCACCGATGGCCGCCGACGATGAGGCTCCGTGCCGGCCGCCTCACCCTCGGCCCGGTGTCACCTCACCGAACCGTGCCCCCATCCCTCAGGCGAATCCCAGCTCGCGGCGGACCTCGTCGCTGGCGTCGTGCAGCTCTCGAGGACTGAGGTACGAGCCACACCAACAGCTCCGGCGCGAAGGGACCGGGGTAGCCCGCCTGATAGGCCCCGGATCTCGGATCGTCGTTGGCTGAGGTCAATGCCGAATCGGGATCTGATCGTGGGGCCATCCAGTACCTGGGGGATGACCGCCGGCCTCGTCCGGAGGAATTCGCTGAAGAGCAGGAGCAGGGCGTCCTGCTGCGCCCGGGTCAGATGGAACGGGGCCCGTGATCGTTCGATCGGTTTCTCGGTCTCCCAGCCCCGGTCCGGCGGCGGCACCGGTGCGGGTGTGGTGACCTGGAGCAGGATCCAGTCCACCTCGCTGTCGTGCAGTTCACGGCCCGGGCGGTCGCCGCGTCGGCTGCGACCGTTGCGGATCCACCAGAGCCCCCTCGCGGAGGGTGGTTCGGGGCGGCCTGTCGGTCGTTCTGATCGGGATGGACTCGTCGGTCGACCAGCCTCCGCCCCAGGGCCGCACCACCAGTTCGTGACTTCGTGACCGGTTCTCCACGAACACGGCCCCAGCGGCGATCCGAACCTGACCGGCGTTGCGGCTGACATGGGGGAGGCGGCCACCTGAGGGGTCGGTCAGGACGATCCTGTTGCTGGCTGAGGCTGACCCGAAGGTCACTGCACCACCGTCCGGGATCGGGATCCAGGGCACGAGGCGGTTGGCGAACTGTTTGTTGTGGACGATCCGGATCACGGGGGACCTGGCTGGAAGGTGAAGGTGGTCTGTCCGACGCGCAGCGTGTCCCCAGCCTGCAGCGTGGCGTTCGTGACCCGGCGGCCGTTGACCCAGGTTCCATTCGATGAATCAAGGTCGCGCACGGTCCATCGGTTGCGCTGGCCTTGCAGTTCAACATGCTCCGCGCTCACGTGGTGATCGCTGATCTGGTG
>JBKEBV010000132.1:0-2299 GCA_047973315.1 Propioniciclava sp. | reverse complement strand
ACGCGCTGGTGGTGATCCTGGCGGGACGCCTGGTCAAGCCCACCGCGCTAGCGGGCATCTTCTACCGGGCCGGCGTGGTCTCCGGGGCCATCCTGGTGGTGATCGCCTTCACCAGCATCTTCAACAAGGTGCTCACCTTGATGCAGATCCCGCAGTCCATCGCCACCTTCACCGTCGGCCTAACCGACAATCCGCTGCTGTTCCTGCTGTTCGTCAATGTGCTGCTGCTCGGTGTGGGCATGTTCATGGAGACCAACGCGGCGGTGCTGCTGATGGCCCCGCTGCTGTTTCCCACCGCGATGGAATTCGGGATCGACCCGGTGCACTTCGGGATCATCCTGGTGACCAACATCGAGATCGGGCTCATCACCCCGCCGATGGCGGCCAACATCTTCGTCTCGGTGAAGACGAACCGCTCCTCACTGGCCGAACTCCTCCCCTACCAGGTCCGCTTCCTCGGCGCGGCAGTCGTCTCGCTGCTGCTGATCACCTACGTCCCTGCCCTCAGCCTGTGGTGGCAGTAAGGAGTCTGGAACAACCATGAACGGGCGACTCGCCGCGATGAGCGGCGTCCGAACCATCGAGATCCGGGAGTACGAGGTTCCGGCCCCCCAGCCGGGCCAGGTGCTGATGCGGGTGAGCATGGCCAACATCTGTGGCTCCGACATCCACATGTGGGAGGGCAAGCACATCTTCCGCAACCATGTGATGGGCCACGAGATGGCTGGGGTGATCGAATCCCTGGGAGACGGTGTGACGACCGACTCCGCGGGAAGTCCGGTGCAGGTGGGCGACCGGGTGGTGCCGGTCTACTACCTCACCTGCCAGCGGTGCGAGGCGTGCACCGCCGGGCTGTTCAACATCTGCGTCAACGGCAGCACCTTTCAGGGCGCCCCGGCGGCCGAGTACCCCCACTTCACCGGGGGTTTCGCCACCCATTACGTCATCCAGCCCAATCAGTACTTCTACAAGACCCCGGACGCGGTCGCCGATGTGGTGGCGGCCAGCGCCAACTGCGGCTTCGCCCAGGTGCTCTCCGCGCTGGACCAGTGCGGTCCGCTCACCGACCGGGTGGTCGCCATCCAAGGAGCCGGGGGTCTGGGACTGTACGCCTCGGCGATCACGTCGGTGATGGGTGGGCGTCCGATCGTCATCGACTCGGTGGCCTCCCGACTGGAGGAGGCCCGCCGGTTCGGGGCCGACACCGTGATCAACATGGCCGAGGTGACCGATCAGGCGGCCCGCGCCGAGCTGATCCGCGCCCGGACGGGGCAGTATCCCGATCTGGTCGTCGACGTCACCGGCGTGCCGGCAGCCCTGGACGAGGGCATCCGCCTGGCCCGGCTGGGCGGGACCGTCCTGGAACTGGGCAGCGTCAGCGTCGCCGAGGATCAGACGGTCACCACCCTGCCCGGACTCATCACCCGCAAATGTCTGACCATCCGCGGGATCCTCCGCTACCAGCCCTGGTACCTGGCCCGTGCGTTGCAGTTCCTCAACCGGTACGCCTCCCGGTTCCCCTTCGGCGAGCTCACCGACCGGTTCTACCGCCTCGACGAGACCCAGGTGGCCTTGGAACGGGCTGCGAACAAAGAGGTGGCCCGCGCCGTGATCGAACCGAACCGCGCGTCATGAGCCCGCCGATCCGCACCGCTCTCTACGTTCCCGGCTCCTCGCCCCGGATGATGGCCAAGGCCGACACGCTCGCCGTGGATGCGGTCATCCTCGATCTGGAGGACGCCGTCAGCCCGGCCGAGAAGGGCGCCGCCCGCGACGGCGTGGCGCAGCACCTCCTCGCCCGCGAGGGGAACCACCAACGGTGGGTCCGCATCAACGCGGTCGGGAGCGCCGACCAGGTCGCTGACCTGGCAGCCGTCCTCCCGGCCCGCCCGGAGGCCATCGTGGTCCCCAAGGCCACCCCGGAAGCGCTGCGGGTCGTCGCCGGGCAGGTCCGCGACCACGCGAGCAGTCCGGGCACGCCCGCTCCCGGGTTGGTGGCGCTAGTCGAGACCGCCGAAGGGCTCCTTCACGTGGGAGCGGTGGCCGCCTCCCCCGGGGTGGTCGCTGTTCAACTCGGCGCCGAGGACCTCACCGCCGACCTCGGTATCGCCCGCACGCCGACCGGGGAGGAGATTCTGCTTGCCCGTCACCAGGTGGCCCTCGCCGCCCGCGCTCACCGGCTGGCGGCGATCGACACCCCCTTCCTCGACATCGCCGACACCGCGGCCCTCAGCCACGACTGCCGGGCCGCCCGTCAGTGCGGCATGACGGCCAAGACCTGCATCCACCCGTCCCAGCT
>JBKEBV010000119.1:0-3315 GCA_047973315.1 Propioniciclava sp. | reverse complement strand
CCACCCCGGACTTCTCGTCGCGGTAGACCGTGCCGAACTCGAACAGGCGCAGCGGCAGTTCCCGGTAGCTGCGCCCCCGCGAGGAGAAGATGAGGTTGTGCATCGGGCAGTTCATCGCCTTGAGCCGGTAGGCCTGGCCGTGCCCGATCACCGCCCCGGTGTCGTCACGCTGCACGTCCTCGAGCAGCGGGGGGAACATTCCGTCGGCGTAGTAGGGCAGATGCCCGGAGGTGTAGTAGAGGTCCTCCTTGGCGATGTGGGGCGTGCCGACGTAGTCGAAGCCTTCCTCAATGTGCCGGGCGCGGACGTAGTCCTCCATCTCACGCTTGATCACGCCACCCTTGGGGTGGAACAACGGCAGGCCTGAACCGACCATGTCGTGGAAGCTGAACAGGTCCAGTTCGGTGCCGAGGCGGCGATGATCACGCTTGGCAGCTTCCTCAAGGCGGGCCTGGTGGGCCTGCAGGTCCTCCTTGGTCGCCCAGGCGGTGCCGTAGAGGCGCTGCAACTGGGCGTTGGCCTGGTCGCCGCGCCAGTAGGCCGCCGCTGTCCGGGTGAGCGCCCAGCCGTTCCCGAGATACCCGGTGTGGGGCACATGCGGACCGCGGCAGAGGTCCCGCCAGGCCACCGAACCATCCCGGCGGACGTTGTCGTAGATCGTCAGCTCGCCGGCGCCGACCTCCACGCTGGCCCCCTCGGCGTCGGAGTCAGCGCCCTTGAGTTCGATGAGCTCGAGTTTGAACGGCTCCTCGGCAAGATCAGCTCGGGCCTGATCGTCGGTGACCACGCGTCGCACGAAACGTTGTCGCTCCTTGACGATCCGACTCATGGTCCTGGTCAGCGTGGTGAGGTCCTGGGGGGTGAGGGGTTCGGTGAGGAAGTCGTAGTAGAAGCCGTCGGTGACCGGCGGACCGATACCGAGCCGAGCATCGACCCGCAGGCTCTGGAGCGCCTGCGCCGCCACGTGGGCCGCCGAATGGCGCACGATGGACAGACCATCGGGTTCGCCGATGAGCACGGGTTCGACGACATCACCGTCGGCCAGCCCCTGGGCGAGGTCTCGCAGTTCCCCGTTGACCCGCTGCGCGACGATCGAGCGGTCGGAGCCGAAAAGGTCGAGTCCGGTGGTCGTCGTCTCGAGCCCGACGGTCTCGCGCACGTCGGAACGGACAACAGTGATGGTGCCGGGCACGGTGGTTACCTTTCGGGTGAACAGTGAGAGCACACCCATTCTGCCGTACCCACCAGCCGGTGTCGGGCAGCCCCACACCAGGACGGCTCAGACCGACGGCAGCGGCCAAGCGTGCACCGGTTCATTGCCGTGCATACCTTCGGCGTAGGCAGCGGTCATCGTGCGCAACGCTGCAGGACGGGTCTGGCCACGCTCCTCGAGCGCACGAACGCACCGGACCTGCCACTCGGCACCGTTCATGCCGGTGAGGCATCGCTGTTCGATAACGCCGAGGTACCGGTCCCGCAGGTCGGCGGCGACACCACTGTGGCTCAGACCGTCATGGGCCAGGGGAAGCAGGTGCCGCAGCACCAACTCGCTGGCGGGAATCTCCCCGAGCCCGGGCCAGAAGAGGTCGGCGTCGATGCCCTCGGTGGCGCCTGCGACAAAGTTCTCCCGTGCGCTGCTGAAGGCGAGCCGGCTCCACACAGGACGTTCGTGGCGGGCGAGTTCCACCAACGCACCGTGGTAGAAGGCAGCATTGGCGAGCGTGTCGACTACGGTCGGGCCGGCCGGGAGGACGCGGTTCTCCAACCGGAGGTGCGCCTGACCGCCGACGGTGTCGTACACGGGTCGGTTCCAGCGGTAGATGGTGCCGTTGTGCAACCGCATCTCCGCCAGACGGGGAACGCCGCCCTCTTCCAGGACGGCATGCGGATCCTCCTCGGAGATCTCGGGCAGGAGGGCAGGAAAGTAGCGCGAGTTCTCCTCGAACAGGTCGAAGATCGAGGTGATCCAACGTTCGCCGAAGAAGACGCGTGGCCGGACCCCTTGGTTGGCGTACTCGACCGGACGGGTGTCGGCGGCCTGGGTGAACACCGGGATCCGGCTCTCGGCCCACAGGTGGCGACCGAAGACGAACGGGGAGTTGGCGCCCAGGGCGAGTTGTGGTCCTGCGAGTACCTGGGCGGCATTCCAGAAGGGCGCGAACTCGGTGGGACGTGCCTGCACGTGCAACTGCATGCTGGTGCAGACCGACTCGGGGGCGAGCGAGTCGGCATAGGCGTGGAGTTGTTCCCCCGAGGGCCCGGCGATGTCGAGAAGGATGTCCTCCCCACGCGCCGCGAGCACCGCATCGTTGAGTGCCTCATACCGTGCGCTCTCGCTCATCCAGTCGCCGGCGAAGTCGTCGAGCAGGACGGTGGGCAGGATGCCGGTCATGATGATGTGGGCGCCACGTTCGGCGCAGCGGCGTTCGGCCTCGTTGAGCGAGTTGCGCAGATCGGCCTCCAGCGCGGCGAGGTTGTCCCCCACCAACCGCCCGGGCGGAACATTGAACTCGATGTTGAAACGGGCCAGTTCGGTCTGGAAGTCGGGGTCGGCGATGGCGGCCAGAACCTCCGCATTGTCCATGTTCGGTCCGTAGTTGGCGTCGACCAGATTGAGCTCGATCTCCATGCCGGTCATGTCGCCATCAACGAACCGGTCCTCGATGAGCATCTGCTCGAAGGCGTCGAGGCAGAGCAGTACCTTCTCGCGGTAGCGCTGGCGCTGCTCGCGACTGAAGGTCGTCGACTCGATCCCGGCTCCCATGCGCGGAGTATGCCCGAGGAGGTCGACAGGAGACACCCTTGTGGTCTCACTCCCCGACACCGGGCCACCCAGCTACACCGACCCGGAGGTCCGGTCCCGGCGGCCTTCTTGCGGTGGGCGATACTGGGTTCGAACCAGTGGCCTCTTCGGTGTGAACGAAGCGCGCTACCCCTGCGCCAATCGCCCGCGGGGGTTCACCATAGCCGATCATCCGGGGGCCGCGCACGTCGGCCGAGGCCTGCACGAGGGGCGTGCGCCGGGTTTGGAGTTCTGCCGCGGTCTCGGTATGGTGTTCCTCGCCCCGAAGCCGGGAAAAACGGCTGACAGGTACTAGCGGACGTGGCTCAGTTGGTAGAGCATCACCTTGCCAAGGTGAGGGTCGCGGGTTCGAATCCCGTCGTCCGCTCGGAGAGGGTCTCGTACCTGCCGCTGCGGGGCCGGTTCTTCACCGGTGGAGTGGCCGAGAGGCGAGGCAACGGACTGCAAATCCGTGTACACGGGTTCAAATCCCGTCTCCACCTCGGGCGGTTGGCGCAGTTGGTAGCGCGCTT
>JBKEBV010000101.1:0-2783 GCA_047973315.1 Propioniciclava sp. | reverse complement strand
GTTCTTCGACGCAGCGCGCGAGACGGCCAAGATAGGTCCTTCCAAAGAGTCCCGGCAAGCCGGTTCCTTGCATGCGAAACGGCCCGCGTCAAGTACCACGGGTCGCAAAATAGGGCGAAACTGTAGTATAGCCGCCGCTCCGCGCCCAAGGCAAGTCGAGCATCCTCGCTCGACCCGACACCGCCCACTGCTGAAGAACCACAACCATGGTACCTCCTCGAGGTCGATCATGGGCGCCGCGCGGCAGCACGACGTCCGCCCGACAGGCGAGGGCAGGCTGATCAGCGACCTGCGACCGGTCAGCGACGGGGGCCGCGTCCGGGTCCGGGCCCACCTCCTGCGGTCGCCTGGTTGGCGCTCACCGTCGTCACCACGCCGTCGACCTGGACCGCATAGGAGGTGCCCGCGGCGATGGCCTCGGAGGAGAACACGACATTGGCGAAGGACTTCTCGGCGGTGTACTCGGCGAGCACGGCGGTGCCGTCGGTGATCTGGATCACCGCGCCGGCCTCGCCGCTGACGTTCGCCTGCACCCAGCCCTGTGCTGCCTCAGCATCGGGCGCGGCCGCCATCCCGGCTGATCCGGCAGCGAGCAGTATTCCCCCGCTGAGGGCGAAGCCACCGTCAACGTCGAGAGAGCCGTTGCCGTCGCCTGCCGGACCCCACACGGTCACGGTCCCGCCGGTCATCTCGACCGAGCCGTTCGAGTCGAGCCCGTCACCGCCCGCATCCAGCACCAGGGTGCCCCCGGTGATGCTCAGCAGACCGGCGGGGCGGGTGCCCTGGTCCGGCGCCACCTGGTCGGCGACATTGATCGCATCGTCGGCAGCAGTCACGGTGCTGTTCCCGCCCGCGATGGTGACGGCCGCCCCCTCGATCCCCTCGTTCGACGCGGGGATGACGAGCCTGCCGCCGGCAACCGTGACGGTGTCATCGGCGTGCACCCCGTCATCTCCGGCGGCTGCGGTGATGGCACCCTCGTTGAGGGAGACCACCGAGCCGGAGTGAATCGCATCCTCGGCGGCATCGATCGTGGTCGTCCCGCCCTCGATGACCAGGTTCGCGCCGGCCTTGAGTCCCTTGGCCGAGGCATCCTGCGCCATCGGGGTGCCCCTCCCGCCGCCGGTGGTCACCGCGAGCGTTCCACCCGTGATGACGATGTCGGTGTGTGCGGTGAGCCCATCCCCGCCCGCCGCGAGGGCGAGGGTGCCTGCGGCGATGGCGATGTAGCCGGCATCGGGGGCAGTGTCGTTGTCGGACTTCAGCGCGTCCCCACCGGAGGTGACGGTGATCGTGCCGCCGTCGATGACCAGGTGGTCCTTGCCCCGGATCCCGTCATCGGCAGCCGCCACCCGCACCGTGCCCTCGGTGATGACAAGACCGTCGGTCGCAGCGATGCCGTCGAGGCTGGGCGCGTGGACGGCGAGCGATCCGGAGCCCCCGATGGTGAGATCAGCGCGAGAGAACAGCGCGGCGTTCGGGGCATCGGCCGCGGTGGAGTCGGCGAACAATGCGGCACTGGTGAGGGTGTTCTGCGTGCCGTCGGCCAGCACCACAGCGGCGGCGTCGACATCGGCGAAGACCAGCGCGGCGCCGGCGCCGGAGGTGATACTCGCGTCGCTGAGGACGACGACCACCTCACCGGCGGAAGGACTGTCGACGACGACCTGTCCGGCCAGTTCACCACCGAGCAGGTAGGTTCCCGGCGCGGTGATCGTGACGGTGTCGCCGTCGATCCGTACCGCCTCGGAGTCCGCGATGGCACTGTCTCCGGTGAGCGTGACCCGGACCGCGGAGCTGGCGGCGTCGCGGATGTCGCCCGGGTCCGGTGCGGCATTCTCGGCCAGCGCCGCGGCGGCGGTGATCCCCGGCGTGCCGCTCACCGCCACCGGGACGGGGGTGTCCGCAGCGGCCGGGCCCGTCGAGGCGCCGCCAGCGGAACAACCGGTGAGGATCGCCGCCAGCGCGACGACTGATCCGATCAGGGAGGGTGTGCGGGTCATGGTGGTGCCTTTCGATGTGGGTGGTGGCTCAGGCCGTCTCAAGCCGGGCGAGCAGCCGGTGCCAGCGGTTCCGGGGAAGGTCGGGATGAAGGGTTGCCAGACCGACCGCGTATTTTGAGATGCGGACCGGCCGATGACCACGGGCCCACAGGGCCCGGTCAAGCCGGGACGGGCTGCGGCCGGCCTTGGTCTCGACGATGTGAGCCTCGCCGAGGGCGGCCGTGGCACCGCTCGCCGGGTCGGTCCAGGTGAGACCCTCATCGAGGGTGACGCGGGCTCCGTCGGCGGGCAGCAGCACCGTGGTCCGGGTGTAGCGCGTCTCCAGGCGGGGCACCAGTTCCCTCGGCACGTCGGCCACACCGGCCCGACCGAGCGCGTCGCCGATGAAGCGATAGCTGTCGGCGCCGAGGCCGACACGTTGGGCGTCCCAGCTGATCCGTTCCTTGACGGTGGCGGCACCCCGCCGGGTCTTGACCTCCAGGAACGCGTCCCCGGTCGCGTAGGCCCGGGTGCGGACCTTCCACCGCCTGCGGCGCGGCTGCGCGGTGGCCCGGAACGACTCCAGCGCTTTGGTGTCGTAGTAGGTGGAGTGGTAGCCGAACGTGCGCTCCCCGCCGATATCGAGGACACCGACGTCGGCCGGGAGTTCGGCCCAGAGATCAGCCAGCTCCCGGTTGTCGATCAGATACTTGCGGTCCACCCGGGTGAGCAGCGACGCCGCGGCGTTGAGCTGGGCGAGGGTGAGACCGGGAAGGGGAGCGGCGAGGGTCGCAACGTTCA
>JBKEBV010000086.1:0-44222 GCA_047973315.1 Propioniciclava sp. | reverse complement strand
GGCTCGGCGTGGGCGCTGGTCGGCCCCGACCAGACGGCGCCCAGATCGGTGGGGCTGCCGAGTGCGCGCACGGCGGCGACCACCTGTTCGGCCGACGCGCGGGACAACGGAGTGGTTCCCCGTTCGACGCCGTCGCTGTTCACGGCCGTGGCCACGCCCGAGGAGAACGCCCGGATCGTGGAGATTCGCGCAGCGACCGCGCACCTATTCCCGATCGAGGCCGAGGCCGAGCGTGCTCGCGCAACCGCGCTGAGGCACGAGGCACAGGCCATCGTCGAGGCGATCACCGAGCGCGCCGAGGCCACCGACGAGCTGTGGGAGCAAGACCAGGCGGCCTACCGCGAGGCGTACGGCCGCCGTCCGCCAGGCCGTTTCGTGACGAGTTCGTGCAAGCCCGTTTCCACGGCCAGGCCACGGGCAGCAACGCACGCCTCGCGGCGGTGCTGGACAAGGCGATCACCACACCACCAGCACCAGCACCAGCACCAGGGCCATCCTCAGGCCAGGGCGGTCCCTCCTTGGGGCCTTCAGCACTTCGCTGTGCGAGCTTCCCGAGGGTGGCGACGACACGTCAGGCAGGCGCGGCCGCTGCGTGGCCTCGGTCGAGTGGTGTTCAGCACCGATCGCCGGGGATCGGCACGTAGTCGAATGGCGGGGAATGTTGTTGGGTATGCGCGGGTGAGTACGCGTGAGCAGAATCCGGATGCGCAGACGGCCCGAGCTGCGCGCGGCTGGTGTTGGCCGGGTGTTGGTGGATCATGGTGAGTCCAGCCGGATCGCGGAACGACCACTGTGGTCCGCGTGCCTGGACTACCTTCGCGAGGGCGACACCTTGGTGGGTGCTGTCCAGGGTGCGGCGTAGCCGCATCGCGGAGGGCGTCTTCCGTCAGGGGTCGCTCGCGTCCGACCGATCAACCGGGACAGATCAGGGGTGGAGATCGGGCCCGATCGGTCCGGTCACCCCGGCGACCACACGTTCCAGATCGGTGCGGTCACCCAGCAGGCCGGGGCGGACGACCCGGACCTTCGGCACGTCGTAGAACACCGCGTCGACCTGATCGACGCCGACGCCGGCCATCTCGGCCCAGGCCACCCGATAGACGGCGAGTTGGAGCGGATGGCCACGCTCGACATCGCCGGTCTTCCAGTCGACGACCACGAAACCGCTACCTTCGGCGAAGACGGCGTCGATCCTGCCCCGGACGACCCTGCCACCGAGGAACAACGAGAACGGGATCTCGGTCGCCACCGGCGTCAGCGACGCATACGGACTGCGTTCGAAGGCGCCGATCAGGGACTCCAGATCGTCATCGGGAGCCTCGGCATCGTCAGGATCGGCCGGCAGCAGGGTCGGGGCGGCCGCGAAACGTCGCTCCAACCACGCGTGGAACCGCTCCCCGACCCGTGCCGAGGGGCGCGGCGGTCGAGGCATGGGCCGGTTGGCCTGAGCGAGGTATGCCGCCGCATCCCGGTCCAGGGAGATCAGCGCCGTCGTCGACAGGTACGCCGGCAGCACCTGGACCGGTCCCGACCGCCGACGTCGCGCCTCGTCCAGCAGGAGGCGACGAGCGTCGTCCCAGGTGGCGACCTGCGCGGCCTCGTCGAGCGGCAGGTGTTCATCGGGGTCGGCCCCCGCCCGGACGGGCTCAGCACTTGCCCGCCGGCGTCGGGCCTCAGCAACCGCTTCGGCCGCCCAGCGGCGGCGTTCGCCGGCCTCCAGGTCCGGCGGTTCCGGCCAGGGCACCGCTCCGCCGGCAGGGAGCGGGTTCGCCGGCGACACCTCGGCATGCTCGACGATGTCGGCGCACTCGGTGAGCGTCCGCAGGTAGGGCGACGGCATCCGCGACTGCACCACATCGGCCCAGGTGTGGGTCGTGGCAACCAGGTGTTTCCGGGCCCTGGTGACCGCGACGTAGGCGAGTCGGTCATCACCGCGACGAGCCTCGGCTCGCAGTGCGGTCTCGTACTCCTTGGTCGCCGGGTCGGTCACGTCGGCGAGTTGGGCGACATTGGCGGCATCCCCGCGCAGATCGGCCGGCAGCACATCGGAACGGGTCAGCCAGTTCCCCCCGATCCGCTGCGAAGGGAAGATCCGGTCGGCCAGGGCGGGCAGCACAACCAGGTCCCACTCCAGACCCTTCGCCTTGTGGATGGTGAGCAATTTCACCGAGTCGACCGGCGTCGGCACCGCCTGCTCCAGACCGACACCGTGGTCCTCTTCTGCCCGGATCCAGGCCAGTAGCCCGGCCAGGGACCCGTCGCCGTCGACATCGGCGTACCCGGCGACCTGGGCGACGAAGGCATCGAGCTGCCGCAGGCCATCCGCGCCGCGCAAGCCACACTCAACCTCGAGGCCGAGCGCCGTGATCACCCGCCGCACCACCTCGGTCACCGGCGCATCGGCATGGCGTCGCAGCGAGGCCAGCTCAGCGGCCAGACTGCTCAGACGTGTCCTAGCCTCCGAGGTGTAGGGGCCCGGTCCGGGGGACGCGACGGCCTCGGCCAGGCTCGGCGCCCGGGCAGCGGTCGTCTCATCGACGATGGCCGCGATCTCCTCGGCGGTGGTCATCTCCCGGTCGCGAGCCCGTTCCCCCACCAGTTCCCGGGCCCGACGCCCGAGCACGGCCAGATCGGCAGGTCCGATCGCCCACCTCGGGCCGCTGAGGATCCGGACAAGATCGGGGTTGGCGGTGGCATCAGCCAGCACGCGGAGCATCGCGACGACATCTGCCACTTCTGGAACCTGCAGCAGCCCGTCGAGCCCGACGATCTCCACCGGGACATCACGGTCCACCAGGGCGGCGTACACCGCGCGCACGAAGGAGTTCCGGCGACAGAGGACCGCGATCTCGGCCCACCGCGGCACCTGACCGGAGTCGTGGGCGGCGACGATCCGATCGACGATGGCGGTCACCTCGTCCGCCCAGGTATCGAAGGTGGCCACGGTGATGTCGCCCGGGGGCGTTCCCGGCGGGGCCACCAGATCGGTGTCGATCCCGTCCCAGGCAAGTTCCTCATCCTGGCGCAGCGGGGCCGCGAGTCGGTTGGCCGCACGCAGAATCGCCGTTCCCGACCGCCGGTTGACGGTGAGGGCGTAACGGGCCGCCGGGCTGCCGTCGGCGCGCGGGAACTCCTCTGCGAAAGCAATGATGTTCGCCGCAGCCGCACCGCGCCACCCGTAGATCGCCTGGCACGGGTCGCCGACCGCGGTGACCGCATGTCCACGACCCGCAGCGGCCGCTGCGCCGGAGAAGAGCGCACCCAACAGTGCCGCTTGGGCGCTGGAGGTGTCCTGGTACTCATCGAGGAGGACGACCCGGAACTGCTCCCGCAGGGTTCGGCCGACCGCGGGCACGTCGGTGGCGAGACGTGCGGCGACCGCCATCTGGTCGGCGAACTCCACCACCTGATGGGACCGTTTGATGCGCTGGTAGCTGTCCACCAGACCGGCGAGCTCGACCCGCTCGGCCGCGGCGGTGGCGGCCCGCCTCAGGGAGGCGTAGACCGACCCGGCCCGGGTGAGCGGTGCCTGCTCCACCTCGTCGATCAGGTCCAGGGTGTGATCGATGAGGCTGCCGCTGGGAACCAGATGGGCCGACAACTCCCCGTCGAGGGCCATCACCTTGTCGACGATGGAGTCCGGGCGCAGCCGGGCGAGCTGCTGGAACGGTCCCGCGGCCGAGGCCACCGCGCGTGAGGCGAGCCGGAAGCGGGCTGCGCCGGTGATCAGCCGCGCGTCAGCATCGACGCCGATCCTGATGCCGTGCTCGGAGACCAGCCGGGCGGCGAATGCATCGTAGGTGAGCACCCGCGGCTCGCCGTCGTTGTCGAGACCGTCGTCATCGACCACACCGGCAGTGGTGAGCGCCCTTCGCACCCGGGCGCTCAACTCTCCGGCGGCCTTCCGGGTGAAGGTCAGGCCCAGGACCTCCTCGGGCCGGACGATGCCGCTGCCGACCAGCCACACCACCCGGGCCGCCATCACCGTGGTCTTTCCGGTCCCGGCACCGGCGATGATCACTCCTGGCTCCAGCGGGGCACTGATCGCTGCCAGCTGCTGATCGGAGAACGGGATCCCGAGAACCTCCGACACCTCGACCGGGTCGGTGAGCCGCCTCATGAGACCACCTGCCCGCTCCGGGCGGGGCAGCTGGAACGGACCGGACACCAGGTGCAGTGAGCACCGGGGCGGGCGTCGTAGCGTCCCTCGACCAGCACGTCACACGCCCGGGCCACCCGCTCGTGGACCCAGGTCGGGTGGGCGTGTTCGGCCGGATCGTCACTGAGGTGGGGGGCCTCGGTCAGCGACGGCTGCCGGAACTCCTGTGGCCAGCCGTGGCCGGCGTCATGCCGGAGGAACACCAGACTTGCTCCCGCGCTGGTGTCGGCCCCACCGGCTGATCCGGCGAATCCACCGGCCTCGACGGCCAACTGGTAGACCCCCATCTGCGGGTGGGACCGAGCAGCCTCCTTCGTCGGCCGGCTCCGGCCGGTTTTGAAGTCGACGATGCGCAGGGTGCCGTCGGGCAGGCGCTCCAGCCGGTCCACCACGCCCACGAGTTCCACCTGGTGGCGGCCCGCCTGGACCGAGGCGCTGAACCGCAGTTCGACCCCGACGAGATCGGCATGCTCATGGCCCTGCTGCCAGGCGAGGAAACGCTCGATCGCGGCATCGGCCTCCGCACGCTCCGATGCCGACAGCCAAGCTGCCGAGAAGGGCAGGTCGTCCCAGACGTCGTTGAGGGCGTCGGTGACCTCCTCGGGTCGCAGGTCGCCGACAGCGGCCCGCTCAACCACGGCGTGGATCACCGATCCCAGCAGCGTCCGGGTGTCCCGCGGCGCTTCGGCTCGCACCTCCCGGCGCAAGTAGTACTGCCGCGGGCAAGTGAGGAGGGACTCGATCTGGCTCGGGCTCAGCCGCACCACCGCCGGTGCGGCCGGGTCCCCGGTGCTGGTCAGGGAGCGCAACCCCCACCAACGCTCCGGATCCGCATCCGGGACCAGCGCGCGGCCGTCATGATCGGTGGCGTCGGCCAGCTCGGCCAGCCGGTGAGCCGCCGCGACCCTCAGCGAGGGTGATGCCACGGGATCCTGCGCGGTGCGCCGCAGGTCGACCACCAGATCGCGCAGCGTGTTCAGGCGTTCCGGTGTGCTGAGCAGGTGTCGTACCGGGACCCCCAGTTCGGTGAGGAACCGGGACGGGCGATCGTCCTCACCCTCGGTCCCCTCGACGGCGGTCACCAACAGCCGCCGCTCGGCCCGGGTGCAGGCGAGCAGGAACAGTCGACGCTCCGAGGCCACCAGGTCACGCAGGTCGACCCCGCCGCCCAGACCCGCCGAGCTGAGCCGCTGGGGATCGAAGAGCGAGCCGCCGCGCCGCACGTCGGGCCACAGCCCCTCCTGCACCCCGGCGACCACCACGAAGCTCCAGTGGCGTCCCTTGGCCCGGTGCGCGGTGAGCAGCCGCACCCCCCGACCGGCGATCGCGGACTCACGCTGGGAGTCGGCCGGGATCTGCTGCTGCGCCACCTCGGCGAGGAACCAGTCGATCCCCCGTCGTCCCCCTGGGCCGCGCGAGGTGGCCGCCAGCTCGAACAGGGCGCAGACAGCATCAAGGTCGTGGTGGGCACCGGGCGCGTTGTCCCCACCAGCCAGGGCGTCCTGGCGCAACTGCTCCGGCCACGGGGTGCCCGACCACAGTTCCCACAGCACGTGCTCGGACCGGTTCCCCGCCTCCACCCGGCGGGCACACCGGCGCAGCAGCGCGCACCGCTCGGCCAGGGCGTCCTCACCTTCGGGGACGGGTCGCTCCCCCGCCAGCACCTCAGCCAGGAGCGTCTCGACCGGCCGCCCGACGGCGTCGGCGTCAGCCTCCCGGAGCCGGCGACCGAGCTGGCGCAGGTGGACGGCGTCACAACCGCCCCAGCGCGAGGACAGCAGCCGGACGGCCTGGTCCGGATCAGGCCGGCCTCCGGCGCCGGCGACCTCGAGCCCGAGCAGCAGCGGTCGGACAGCGAGTTCGGCGGCGAGGCCGATCTCGTCGCCGGCCACCTCGACCGGGATCCCCGCATCGGTGAGCGCCCGCGCCAGCGGAGGAAGCTGAGAACGCGCCTCCCGGACCAGCACCGCGATCGCCCCCCAGGCGATCCCGTCGCGCAGGTGAGCCTGGCGCACCTCCGCAGCAATGTGGCGCGCCTGGGTGGCCGCATCGGGGAAGGTACAGACCTCCACGCGCCCCGCCCCTCCGTCGGCCTCGACCGAGCGGTACCCGATCGCGGCACCCTGATCCACCGCAGGCAGGCCGAGACGGCGGGCCAGCCGGGCCGTCGCGGCCACCTCCGCCGCCGAACGGCGCGGCGCACGGTCGAGCACCACCACCGTGGGCCGTTCTCCCGCACGGGTGAACTGCTCGTCGAAGACGGCCACGGCCCGGGGATGCGCGCCCCGGAACCGGTAGATCGCGGTGTCAGGATCGGCCAGGGCGACGACCGGACCGTCCGGGGGCGCCAGCGCCCGGACCAGCGCGATCTGGGCGGCATCGAGTTCACACCATTCGTCGATATAGAGGGCGCCGATGTCGGCGCGGACCCTCTCGGCCACCCGGGGCTGCTCCAGCAGGAGCCGGGCGCGGTGCACAAGTTCGGCGTAGTCGAGGGCCTGCTCGATGTCGAGAACGTCGAGATACTCGGCCATGAACCGACCCAGCGCCACCCATCCCGGCTCCGCCGAATCGGCCCCGAAACCCGTGACCGCCTCGGGGTCAAGGCCTAGGTGACGCGCCCGGGCGAGGACCCCGCGAACCTGCTGGGCGAACCCCTGGGTTCCCAAGGCCGGAACGAGGTCCTCGGGCCACCCGGCCCCGCTGCCGCCGACCAGCGTCCTGATCCGGAACTCCTGCTCCGGCGCCGACAGCAGCGCCGGCTCATGGTCGTCGGTCTCGGCGAAACGGGTGATCAGGGACAGGCACAGGGCATGGACCGTCATGATCTGAGGGGCGACGGTGGTGGTCCGTAGGGAGCGGACGACCCGGTCCCGCAGGTCCGAGGCCGCCTGACGGGTCAGGGTGAGAACCAACGGCGGCTGGCCGCGACCCATTCTCGAGGCGACGGCCTCCACCAGCATCGTCGTCTTACCGGTTCCGGCCGCGCCGAGCACCAGCATCGGCCCATCCGCCTCCGCCACCCGATTCACCACGGCCCCATCCCACCACAGGAGGCCGACACTCCCGCGCGGCCGGGCCGCGGACGCGAGATGGTCCGTGCTCGGCGCTACTGTGTGTGCCCATGGCGGAGGTGCTCACCCGGGTGGACGGCCGCACCCTGAAACTGACCAACCTCGACAAGCCCCTCTACCGGTCGGGCTTCAGCAAAGGTGAGGTGATCGCGTATTACCACGCCATCGCGCCGGTGATGGTGCCGCACCTCACCGGGCGAGCGGTGACCCGGGTCCGGTTCCCCAACGGGACCGATGCAGCCTCCTTCTTCGAGAAGAACGCCCCGGCCGGGACCCCCCACTGGGTGCGGGTGGTCACCGTCACCGGGTTCCACGAGTCCAACACCTACCCCGTCGTCGCCGACACCGCCACCCTGATCTGGCTGGCCAACCTGGCCGCAATCGAGGTGCACGCCCACCAGTGGCGCGTGCCTGCGGAGGCGACGGCGGTCAGGCTCACCGAGACCACTGCGGTCGACCATCTGGTCATCGACCTGGATCCAGGGGCCGGGGTGACGATGCCGCTCATCGCCTCAGCGGCAATTCTGGTCGCCGGCGAGTTGGCCGCTGACAGGCTCACCGGTCTCCCCAAGACCTCGGGCAGCAAGGGTCTCCAGATCTTCGTGCCGCTGAGGCCGACCCCGGCCGATGCCGTCCGTTCCTACATGCGCACCCTCGCCGATCGTCTCCTCGCCCAGCACCCCACCGTGTTCGTCACCGGGATCAGCAGACAGCTCCGCGACGGCCGCATCCTGCTCGATATCAATCAGAACCTCCCGGGCCGCACGACGATCTGTCCCTACTCCCTGCGCGGCCGTCCCGAACCCACCGTCTCCACGCCGCTGCGGTGGACCGAGGTCGAGGCCGCCGTGGACGGGGCGCCGCTGCGGTTCGACGCGCCGAATGTCCTCGCGCGGGTGGCCGAGCACGGCGACCTGTTCGCCGCTGCGCTGGCCGAACAGCGTGGCTCGCTGCCCGATGCCGGATGAGCCCCGACCCGGCGTTCGCCGCCGGCGAAGTCTGCGATGCCGCTGGAGCGCTCGCGCGCCGCTAGGCTGGCGTCACTATCTGAGGAGGTTCCATGGAGGTCAAGGTCGGCATCCGCAACGTGACCCGCGAAGTGGCTCTCGAGACGCAGGCCACCGCAGCTGCGTTGGAGGAGGCACTGGCTGAGGCGCTCACGTCCAACGGAGTGTTCGCTCTCACCGACGACCGGGGGCGGAAGGTACTGATCCCGGCGGCGCAGATCGCCTATGTCGATCTTGGTACTGAGCACGCCCGGCCGGTGGGGTTCGGCGCGCCGAACTCCTGACCGGCTACTATGGGCTGGACGCGCACACCCGCGCGTCCCCGCCTCGGCGGTGCGCCCTGACTGCGCGCACGCTGGCGGTGTTCGTCCCGGCCTGACGGCCGGTGAGTAGTGAGGCCACGCGCAGACCGTGTCAGAACAGCCCGAAACAGATACCCAGACCACTTTCTCCGACCTCGGGGTACGTCCCGAGATCGTCGAGTCTCTCGCCCGCAAGGGCATCACCCATCCGTTCCCGATCCAGGCGATGTCGATCCCGATCGCGGTCGAGGGCACCGACATGATCGGGCAGGCCCGTACCGGGACCGGTAAGACCCTCGCCTTCGGCGTCAGCCTGCTGGAGCGCATCGTCGTCCCCACCGATGCCGGCTACGACGAGCTGCCCCACCCGGGCAAGCCCCAGGCGTTGGTGATGACACCCACGCGCGAACTGGCCCTCCAGATCACCGAGGACCTCAAGGATGCCTCCGAGGTCCGCCACGCCCGGATTCTCACCGTCTACGGCGGCGTCGGCTACGAACCCCAGCTCAACGCACTGTCGGCCGGGGTTGATGTCGTGGTGGGAACTCCCGGACGCCTGCTCGACCTCGCGAACCGCCGTTCGCTCGACCTGTCCCACGTCCAGGTTCTCGTCCTCGACGAGGCCGACGAGATGCTCGACCTGGGCTTCCTCCCCGACGTGGAGACGCTCATCGCACGCACGCCGGCCTCCCGACAGACGCTGCTCTTCTCGGCGACGATGCCGTCGGCCATCGTCTCCTTGTCCCGTTCCCACCTGACCCAGCCGGTGAACATCAGGGCCGAGGCCCATGATGCGGCCACCACGGTGCCCGACACCACCCAGTTCGTCTACCAGGCGCACGACCTGGACAAGCCGGAGATCGTCGCCCGCATCCTGCAGGCCGACCACGCCGGCAAGGTCATGGTGTTCACCCGCACCAAGCGGGCGGCGCAGCGTCTGGCCGACGATCTCGACGAGCGCGGGTTTGCCGCGACAAGCATCCACGGTGACCTCACCCAGGTGGCGCGGGAGAAGGCACTCACCCGGTTCCGCGACGACCGGGTCAAGGTGCTGGTGGCCACCGATGTCGCCGCCCGCGGCATCGACGTCGCCGACATCACCCATGTCATCAACTACGAGTGCCCCGACGACGACAAGACCTACGTGCACCGCATCGGGCGGACCGGTCGCGCCGGCGCCAAGGGGACCGCGGTCACGCTGGTCGACTGGGCCGACACCACCCGCTGGAAGGTCATCAACAAGACCCTCGATCTTGACTTCCCCGAACTGGCGGAGACCTATTCCACCAGCGAGCATCTCTACACCGACCTGCACATTCCCGCCGGAACGCGCGGTCGGCTGCGCGATCCCCGCCCGCGCGAGGAGCGTCCCGCCCGCAAGCCCCGCGAGCAGCGTCCGCCCCGCAACCGCACCCGGCGGCGGCTCCGCAACGGCGAACCGGTCGGTGAGGCACCCGGCTCCGGCGAGGGCCCGTCAGCAGCGGGCACCACCGAAGCTGACGACAGTGCCGCCCCGCGGAGGCGCCGCCGTCGCCGCGGCGGGCGGAGCCGCGCCCAGAACGTCGGCGAGGCGGTACCCCAGAATCAGAACGCCTGAGGGACCGCCATCGGCGCTGTCAGTGGGCCGGTGCGGAGTAGCGGTCGGGCTCCTCGGCGTTGAAGGTGATCGGGCGCTCGCCGGGAGCCATCAGGCGGAGCCGGTCGAATCCGGTGCCTGAGGACGGCGACATCCGCACCTGGTGCTCGCCCAGGAGCACCGCGACCTGGGCGGCGGCATCCCGCGAGCGGCGGCGGTGCTGACGCAACCAGCGCCGGTCATCGACGGTGAGCGCCAGGTCGAGTCCCTGCCGCACGTACACCTCGACCCGTTCGCCAGCGTCGTTGAAGCCGTAGTCGAGGCGGATCGCACTGATCAGTCCCGGGAATCCGAACGCCACCCGCTCGCGCGTCTCCGGTTCCCTGCCGGTCGCTGCGCGCACGACGCCGACGGCACGTTCAGCCTCGGCCTCGACGGTGGCCCACCAGGCGGCATCGAGCACCACCTCGCTGAAGCCGGGAAGCTCCGGTGCCGCATCGGTGAGCGCGGCCAGCACGGCGCCGGTCTCCTCGGCGGCGAAGCCGCGCAGCATATCCTGCTCCACCACGAAGCCCGTCATCGACCGCAGGGCCACCGCCGGAACCGGGCGTCCCTCGACCGCAGCCGTCCCGATGTCGAGCACCGCACTCCACGGGTGCAGGCGGGTGAGATGGGTGGCGTAGCCGCGAGGCCCGACCCGGAGGATCCCCTGGGTCACCCCGTCGAGGGACAGCACGATCGCCATGCCGGCGAGAGCGGCCAGGATCAACGCGAGCAGTACTGAGGGCACTGACACCTCGGCAACCGCCGCTCGCACCGCGGCGGCGGCCGCCGCGACGAAAGCGACCGATGCGAGCACACCCCAGACGATCCGCCCAGCAGTCAGGCGGCTGACCAGACGCCGTTGCGCGGCCATCAGTAGGACATTCCCATCGCCTCGCGGACCTCGGCCAGCGTCGCATCAGCCACCGCGTTGGCCCGCTCGTTGCCCTCACCGAGAACGTGGTCCAGATAGGCCGGATCCTTCTCGAACTCGATGCGGCGCCGGCGAACCGGGGCGAGGGTCTCGTTGAGAGCCTCGGTCAGATACCGCTTGAGGCCGCCGCCGCCACCGTCGCCGATCTCCTCAGCGACGGCACCGGGATCGCGATCGGTGCACAACGCAGCGATGGTGAGCAGGTTGCTCACTTCGGGCCGGTTGACCGGATCGAAGGTGATCCTCCGATCGGCATCGGTGACCGCCTTCCTGAGCAGTCGGGCGGTCTCGTCGGCGGTCATCCGCAACTCGATTGTGTTGCCCTTGCTCTTGCTCATCTTGGTCCCGTCCAGACCCAGGATCAGCGAGGCCGAGGACAGCAGCGCCTCAGCCTGCGGGAACACCGGCCGGTCACCCACGCGGCCGTACCGTTCATCGAAACGTCGGGCGATCACCCGCGTCTGCTCCAGGTGCGGCAACTGATCTTTGCCCACCGGCACGAGATTGGCCTTGCAGAACAGAATGTCGGCGGCCTGGTGCACCGGGTAGGTCAACAGCAGCCCTGACATGGGCCGCCCCCTGGTGGCCTCATGCTCGGCCTTGACCGTCGGGTTGCGGTACAACTCCGCATCGCTCACCAGCGACAGGAACGGCAGCATCAGTTGATTCAGGGCCGGCACGCTGCTGTGGGTGAAGATCGTGGTCCGCGCCGGATCGAGTCCGATGGACAGGTAGTCGGTGAGCAGCGACCGCACCCGCTCGGCGAGCGGACCGGTGCCGTCGCGGTCCGCGATCACCTGGTAGTCAGCGATCAGGACGAACGTCTCCACCCCCGCGTTCTGCAGACGGACCCGGTTCATCATCGAGCCGAAATAGTGGCCGACATGCAGATGCCCGGTGGGCCGGTCCCCGGTCAGCATCCGGAACACCGACGGATCACGGGCGATCTGCTCCTCGATCTGGCGGCTGCGGTCCTGCGACCGTTGCAGCGACGCCTCCGAGGTTGACCTCGCCAGGGCGTCGGCGGCGTCGGTGACCTGGTCGGTCATGGGGCACTCCTCGTTCCTCGATGTTCGTGCACAAACAAAACGGCCGCCCCCAGGACGGCCGGACACAGCGGGGTTGCAGCCGTCGTCACAGCCGCCACTCACCCGGGTATGTCACACCGGCCACTGTACTCCAGGGAGCGGGCGGAGCTCTCCTCGGGGCGCACAACCCGGTGAGTCAACCGCGGGCTCCGTCGGCAGCGAAAGAGCCCCGCTCGCCGCCATGCGCGGTGATCCGGCGCAGGATCTCGGCCAGCACCGCCGGATCGGTGGTCTCCGCGCCGAGCGGATTGCGGGTCTTACCGGTGCCGTGGTGGTCACTCGACCCGGTGGTCAGCAGCCCGGTGCGCTCCGCGATGCCCCGCAGTGCCGTCCGGGTGGGTTGGTCATGGTCGGGATGATCGACCTCGATGCCGTCCAGCCCCGTCTGCGCGGCCAGCTCGGCGATCACCGGCTCGGGCAGGGTCTGCTGTGACCCGCGCGACCACGGGTGGGCGATCACTGCGACACCGCCGGCAGCGTGGACCAGGCCGATGGCCGTCGGCAGATCGGTGGCGTACCGGTCGACATAGGCGGGGCCGCCGTCGGCCAGAAGACGTTCGAACGCCTCATCGCGATCGGCGACATGGCCCCGGGCCACCAGCGCGTCGGCCACGTGCGGACGCCCCACCGACGTGCCGTGCGCGTGACGCTCCACCTCGGCGAGGGTGATCGGATACCCCAGCTCGGTCAGCCGCCGGACCGTGGTCGGGATCCGATCGTTACGGCCGCTCCGGAGCCGTTCCAGTTCCGCCAGCAGCGACGCATCAGGCCGACAGCCGTATCCGAGCAGGTGCACCGAACGTCCCTGCAGGCACGTCGAGAGCTCGATGCCGGGAAGCACCGCGACCGGGCCGGCCGCGGCTGACGCCACCGCCTCGGCGATGCCGTCCAAGGTGTCGTGGTCGGTCAACGCGATGACGTCGAGGCCTGCCGCAACCGCAGCACTGACGAGCACCGCCGGCGGGTCGGTGCCGTCGGACACATCCGAATGGGTGTGGAGGTCGATCCGCATGAGACCAGTAAACCGGTTCGGGTCCGCGCGCACAGCTGCCGCCTGCGTCAAACCAGAAGTGACCGCAGGGTGCGAACCGCGACCGACATCCGGGCCAGCGTGCTGTCGGCCGCGGTGATGGTGCCGATCTCGGCCGCCTCCCGATCGATGCCACCCAGGCCCGCCTCCCAGGCCGACAGCACGTCGGCAGCGGTGGATCCGGGTTGCGTCAACGCGGTGCGGGTGAGCCCGGTCTGGACGGTGATGAGGTCATCCCGCAGCGCCGCCCGCGCGATGGTGTCCCACGGATCGCTCCGCGGCAGTTCCTCCACCCGCTCGAGGACCCGGTCAAGGCCGACCCGTTCCGCGATCAGGAAGAACAGCCGGCCCACGAGCATCAGCGGACGGCCGGACTCGCCGGCCAGACCGGCGATGGGCAGGACCAGGTGCAGCAGCGGGGCGAGCCCCGCCCGCATCGCCAGCGCCTCCGGGACGCCGGCCGCGACCAGACCTGCCGCCGTCGTCTCGGCCCGTGCCCGCATGCGCGGGGTCACCAGCCCGGGTAGGTCCCCGCGCAGGTCCTTGACCGGGACCCGCAGAGCCTCAGCCTCGGCGGTCACATCGAACGTTCCGCGGTGGTGGGTGAGCATCCAGCGCGCCGCCCGCTCCACCATCAGCCGGGACGCCGCGCGCAGCGCGATCTCGGTGGTCGCGTCCAGCCCCAGCCCCGGGAGACTCATCTCATCCTGGGCGACCTCAAGGATGGTGCGGATGGCGAGCTGGGCCCGAATGATCTCCTCGATGGTGGCCGAGGTCTCCTCGGCGAGACGGTAGTAAGCGGTGATCCCGGCCGAGTTCACGAACCGGTTGACGGTCACGGTGGTGACGATCTCGCGGGCCAACCGGTGGTGCACCATGTCCTCGGCGTAGGCCTCCCGCAGCGGTCGCGGGAAGTAGCTGGTGAGCCGGTCGCGGAGGTAGGGGTCGTCCGGCAGCGAGGAGTGGAGCACAGTGCGCTCCATCGCGAGCTTCGTCCACGACAGCAAGGTCGCGAGTTCCGGCCGGGTGAGCAGGACACCCTCGCTCGTCCGCCTGGCCATCGTCGCGGAGTCGGGGAGCCCGGCCAGATCACGGTCGAGAACACCGGACTCGTCGAGCCTGCGCATCCAGGCCTCATGGGCACTCATCATCGATCCGACGATCGCCTGCTCGAGGGACAGCGCGATGTTCTGGTCGACATTGTGAGCCAGCACCAAGCCTGCCACCTCGTCGGTCATCGAGGCGAGCAGGGTGCGACGGTCGTCGGGGAGCAGCCGGCCGTCCGCCACGGCGGGGGCGAGCAGGATCTTGATGTTGACCTCGTGGTCGGAGGTGTCAACCCCGGCTGAGTTGTCGATGAAATCGGTGTTGATTCGCCCACCGGCCAGCGCGTACTCCACACGACCGGCCTCAGTCCAGCCGAGGTTCCCGCCCTCGCCGGCGACGTGCGCCCGCACCTGGGATCCGGAAATGCGCACAGCATCGTTGCCCTTGTCCCCCACCTCGGCCGAGGTCTCCTCGCTACCCCGCACGTAGGTGCCGATTCCGCCGTTCCACAGCAGGTCGACCGGTGCGCTCAGCAGGGCACGGATCAGATCGGTCGGTGTCAGCGCGGTGATGCCGTCATCCAGACCCAGGACGCGGCTGACCTCCGGTCCCACCGGGATCGCCTTGGCCGTGCGCGGCCACACTCCCCCGCCGGAACTGATCAGGGAGCGGTCGTAGTCATCCCAACTCGACCGGGGGAGGTCGGCCAGACGTCGGCGCTCGGCGAAGGACACCGCAGGATCCGGATCCGGGTCGAGGAAGATGTGCGCATGGTTGAAGGCGCCCACCAGACGTAGGTGCTCGCTGAGCAGCATGCCGTTGCCGAAAACGTCCCCGGCCATGTCACCGATACCGACGCAGGTGATCTCCTCGGAGCCGATATCGACGCCCCGCTCGTAGAAATGCCGCCGCACCGAGGCCCAGGCACCTCGCGCAGTGATACCCATGGCCTTGTGGTCATAGCCGACCGACCCCCCGGAGGCGAAGGCGTCACCGAGCCAGTAGCCGCGCCGGGTCGCGATGCTGTTGGCGCGGTCGGAGAAGGTGGCAGTCCCCTTGTCGGCGGCCACCACCAGATAAGTGTCCTCGCCGTCGTGGCGCACCACCCCCGGCGCGCCGATGACCCGGCCGTCGACAAGGTTGTCGGTGATGCTGAGCAGCGAGCTGACGAACAGGTCGTAGCAGGCTGCCCCCTCGGCCAGCCAAGCAGCCCGGTCCGCCGCCGGATCGGGAAGTCGGAGCGGGACGAAGCCACCTTTGGCACCCATCGGAATGATGACGGTGTTCTTGACCCGTTGCGCCCGCACCAGTCCGAGAACCTCCGTGCGGACATCCTCGCGCCGGTCCGACCAGCGAAGTCCACCCCGAGCGACCGATCCGAACCGCAGATGGACCCCCTGGAGGCGAGGACTGATCACGAAGACCTCGACCGGCGGCCGAGGCTGGGGGAGCAACGACAAGTCGGCCGCCGCCAGCTTGAACGCGAGCGCAGGTCGGTCGTCGGCGAAGGCATTCGTCCGCACCATGACGCGGAGCAGTGCCACGAACATCCGCAGGATCCGGTCCTGATCGAGGCTGGTGACCGCGTCAACCGCCACCTCGATCTCGGCCAACACCTCGACGAACCTCTCCCCAGCGCCGTCATCCTGCTGCTCGGGATCGAACCGGGTGGTGAAGGCCCGGACCAGCGCAGCAGCCAGCTGCGGCTGCGCGTTGAGGGCAGCGGCGACGTAGGTCTGGCTGTACGGGATGCCGGCCTGCTGGAGATAGCGCGCCATGCCCCGCAACCAGCTGACCTGCTCCCAGGTAAGGCCGGCACTCATCACCAGATGGTTCAGGTCACCCGGATAAGTGTCGCCCCGCCAGGATGCTGCGAACGCCTCACCGAAGCGCTCCCGGTCGGCCGGCTGCCAGGTGTCGGCGCTGGCCCCGGCCGGCAGGGCCAGACCCAGGTCGTAGACCACCACCGGCCGGCCACGCAGATCCCACTCGAACGGTCGCTCATCGGTGACGCGCACACCCAGAGCCGACAGATGCGGTATCAGCTGGGTCAGCGGCATCGCAGCGCCGGTGATGATCTTGAACCGGAGGCCGGCCGGATCGTCGGGGTCCTCGGGGCGGTAGAGGGCGAACCGCAGATCGCCGGACCCGTCGAGTTCGTTGGCGAGCCGCAGATCAGCCAGCGCCTGCCGCGGCGTCATCTCAGCCCGGTAGGCGGTGCCGAACTCCACCCCGCGCATCTCAGCAGGGAGGTCAGCGGCAACGTCGTTGAAGTCGTCGTCCCAGGTGCGCGTCGCGCGGATCACCTCGGCTTCGATCTCGCCCCAGTCGACCGGTGGTGCGGGGGTGTCATCGGGCCTTTTGAGCACGATGACCAGCCGCGACAACGCCGCCTCGCTCACCACCGCGCGGAAGTCGACAGCCTCGGCCCCGAGACGCTGGCTGAGGATGGTGACGATCGCCTCCCGCACTGATGTCCGGTAGCGATCCCGCGGCACGAAGACCAGGCAGGTCCAGAAGCGCGCGTAGGGCCCCGGGTTGTGGATCAACGTGGTCCGCCGAAGTTCGAGCACGGCCGCGATCCGCCGGGTCAGTTCGGTCAGCACACCTTCGTCGCGCTGCAGCCACTCCTCCAGTGGCACCGCCGCGACAGCTTCGGCGAACACCTGGGCGTCGTGGGTCTGCGGAAGGACCCCGAGGGTCGTCTGGACCCGGCCCACGAGCTGAGTGACCACCGGGATGTTCTCCACTGGGGCGGCGAGGGCGCGGGCCGACCACAGGCCGAGGAAGCGGTGCTCGCCGACCACGCGTCCGGCGGCATCCCGCACCCGCACGCCGACATAGTCGAGGTAGCGGGGCCGGTGGACCGGGGAGACCCGCGAATCCCGGGCGATCACGACCGATCCCCTCACCCCCGGGCGGGGCTCGGCCGCGAACGCGTCGACGACGTCCCCGCGCAGCAGGCCTAGGCCGGTGCCGGGAACGACGGTGAAGGCGTGACCATCGACGTGGTAGCGGCGGTAGGCCAGCAGCTCCAGGTTGCCGGCGGCCACCCATTCCAGCAGTGCGGCTGACTCGTCGGCGTCGGCGGCGCCACTGCCGCGGACGAGGTCGATCACCTCAGCGAAATGCCACCCGATCGCCCCGGCGTCGGCATGAGTGACCCGCGAGGCCTCCAGGCCGGCCCGCAAGCGCTCCGCCAGCAGCGGCCTGAGCTCGGCGGCCGCCCGCCCCAACGGCGGGGAGGCGACAACGGTCAGCCAGGACTCGCGTTCACCGATGCTCTCGCCGTCACCGGCGACCCGCTGGAGGCGACCGTCCGGGTCGCGGACCACCCTCAGTACCGGATGGTGCACCGTGCGGAGGGTCCATTCGGCATCGACGAGCGCCATCGTCACGGTGTCGACCAGGAACGGCCGGTCGTCGGTGACCACCTGGACGACCGTCGCGCCCCCGCAGTTCCACCCGTGAGTCGACTCGGTGGGGCTGATCACCTGCAGCAGGTCGGTGTGGGCCCTCCGCGCCGAACCCAGCCGCGCCTGGAGCCCGAGCAGGCGTCGGCTGAGAGAGCCGTCGATGAAGCTGGCATCAAGTCCGTGCGGACCCAGCCAGCTCTCGAGAAGACCCGGGATCGCGACTGCCTCGTCCGCTGTGTCATCGCTCATGCGTCAACGCCTCCTCGCGTGTACTCGTCACCCTAGTGGCCTGTCGCGGCGGCAGGTCGCCCGATGGCGCAGGCGCCCGCCGCGAGGGTAGGGTCTCCCCGCGGGTCAGCTTGCAGGAGGTGCCCCGCAACCGGTACCCAAGGCACATGCAGCTCACCACCCGGCAGGACTACGCCGCCTCCCCTGATCAGATTCACTCGATGCTGACCGACGAACGGTTCCTGTCGGAAGCGGCCACCGAACTCGGAGCACGCGAACACCGGGTCGCGGCGACTGCCTCCCGCAGTGCGGTCCGGGCAACCATCGAGGCCCCCACCGGGGTCCGAGCATTCCTCGGAGCGACCCTGACCCTCACCCAGGAGACCACGTGGGAGGGCGCTGCCGACGATGGCTCCCGCAGCGGCACGGTCGCCATCACCATCCCCGGCGCCCCGGTGTCGTTGGCAGGCGAACTCAGCCTCACCAAGGTCGACAGCGGCAGCAGCCTGATCTACACCGGCGAACTCACCGTCCAGGTTCCGCTGCTGGGGGCCCGCATCGAGCAGGCCGCCGCACCGGCGATCCTCGACGCACTCGCTGCCCAGGAACGGGCGGCCCACCGGTGGCTGGAGGAGGCGGCATCGAGCTGAACGCCCGGCGGAGGAAGCCGCCCGGAGCGTCAGCCGGCGGCCGCGGCGTCCTCACGCCGCTTCTTGGCGGCTTCGACCGACGCCCGCAGCGCGGCCACCAGGTCGACCACCTCCCCCGAGCCTGCATCGTCCTCGGCGACCTCGGGCGCGGGTGCCTCGCCCAGCTTGGAGGCGACCAGCTGCTCGAGCGCCTCCCGGTAGCTGTCCGTGAGCAGCGACGGATCGTAGGGTGCGGTGAGCTGGTCGATGAAGGTGCTCGCCATCGCCACCTCGGCGTCGGAGGCGATGACATCGGCCGGCGGTGCGGCGAAGGAGACGTCGCGCAGTTCGTCGGGCCACATCAAGGTGTGCATCATCAGCAGGTCGCCGTCAGGCCTGATCAGGGCGGCCGATTCCTTGGACCGCAGGGCGACCTTGACCAGCGCGGCCTTGTTCTCGCGGATCAGCGCCTCGCGCAGCAGGACGTACGGCTTGGCGCCGGGACCGTCCGCCTCCAGCACATAGGCCTTGTCATAGGCGGTCGGGTCGAGTTCATCCAGCTGGATGAACTGGATGATCTCCACCTGTTTCGCTGTCGGGAGCGGAAGATCGTTGAAATCAGCGGACTCGAGGATGACCATGCGACCATCGGCGGTCTCATATCCCTTGCCGATCTCGGCGTAAGGGATCTCCTCCCCGCAGACATCGCAGACGCGCTTGTACTTGATCCGGCCACTGTCAGCGGGATGGACCTGACGGAAACTGACGTCCTTGGTCTCTGTGGCCGAGTACAACTTGACGGGGATGGTCACCAGTCCGAAGGAGACGGCGCCTTTCCACAAACTCCTGGGCATGCCCCTAGTCTGTCAGGCGTTCCCACTCGCTGGAACCGTGCCAGAGCAGTTCCACGCCCTCCACCAGCTCGATCACCCCGGGCAGGTCCCAGGCGTCGGCCAGACTGGTTCCCGCCAGCGACCTCGCCACCGCCCGGGCCGCCTCGGCTCCCCGGGTGTCATCGGCGAACACGCTGCTCACCCGCGTCCACGGCACTGCCGCGGCAGCGACCGCGCCGAACTCGGCCGGTTCTGCCGCTGTGGTCGAAGCCGAGCAGACCACCACCAACCGACGCCCGTACCGCCGCAGCGCTTCCAGCGCGGCGATCTCCAGCATCGTGAGCTCGGTCTCCTCCGCCTCAGGAGCGGTGAGGGCGAAGGTCGACAGGAAGTCCGGGGTCGCGGCGAAGCCGGTCACCTCTCGTGGGCGGCCACCGGCCCACGTCGGCAGGTCAGCCGCGGCAACCGGAACGAACACGAGCATGGCCCAAGCTTGACAGATACCCCCGGGACACCGCGAGAGCGCCGCCTCCGACGGTCCACGGACCCTGGTGGGCAGCTCTGCGCGAGGGGATAGCGCAGATTCTGCACCACCGGGGGTGGACGACCGGGTCGCGCGTCCTGGCTCCCCCGCGCCAAGGGGAGCCAGGACGCAACAACAACCAACTCGTACGGTGATGCCCGGCAGCCTCCCGGGGGTGGGTTCTGCCTGTGCTCACTACCTTGGCAGAACTTCAGCCACCCCACCATGGGGAGCACTCCCCATGGTGGGGTGCCCGGTGCCGGGCGAGGGTGGGCCCTTCGGGCCCTGCCGCCTCGACCTCCGGGTCCTGGCCTCGCCCGCCCGGTAGCCGACCCCGGCCCCGCCAACAACCGTCTCGACGTTGTCACCGGTGGGCCGAGGTCGAGCCCGCGTCAGAGCTTCACCGGCTTGTTCTCAGTGGTTGATGCCCTCCGGCAGCCGACCGGCGATCACGGGCGAGAGGGATCAACGAGCGAGGATTGAGCGCCACAGCCCACCGACGCCACCGGGGCAGGCCGGCCAGGGCGGCCTTCCGCGAAGCCATCACTGCCGACCAGTAGCTCTCCGCGATGGTGGGATCAGGCTCCCCGACCCCGAAGACGGCGCGGTCTGCCAAGCTGGCCAGCGCGGCAGCCTCGGCCCCACCGACAGCTCGAGCCTGCTCCATCCGGGTGGCGCGGGCGGGGACCACCCGCCCCAGGTCCCGGGCCCGGTCGACGAACTCGCGCCAGCCACCATCCACGCGGGTGGTGGTGGCACCGCGCCGACGTCGACGCTCCCGACGCAACAGCTTGGCGCCGAGCAGCAACCCGATACCGGTGGCCAGCAGCCCCGACGGAGGCCCGAGGATCCGGGCCACCGCCAGCACCAGACCCCACCAGTCGAAGGGTGCCTCAGGGTTCTCGAACAGGTCGCCGGGGGCTCCGGTGTTGAACAGCGAGTCGAAGGAACCGGGCGGGCGTTCCGGTGCCGGCGGCGGAACGTCAACCGCGTTCTGCTGTTCCAGCGTCCGCGGAGGGATCAGGTTCGGCTGCTTGCTCCGGTCGGGCATGAAGACCTCGGTGGGTATGGTGACCCAGCCCAGATCCGCCAGACTCACCTCCACCCAGGCCCGGACATCGCGCCCGTAGACGACCCCGTCCTCCTCGACCGTCGCGCCGAGGACGACGCGGGCCGGGTAGCCCAACTGGTTCAGCATCAGGGCATAAGCGGCGGCGTAGTGTTCATCGCTGCCCACCAGGTCGTCGGCGAAGGCGAGCAGCCGCCCCTGCCCGTGCCCGGGCAGGTACTGCTGCTCCCCGGCCTTGGTGCCGTTGCTCCAGGATCCGTTCTCGCGCATCATCCGGGCAATCTCGACCGCCCGACTCCACGGGTCCCCGGCCTTCTCACCGAGTCGTTCGGCGGCCGGAAGGAGGAAGGCGCTGGTCTCCTCCGGAACCGTCACCGGACCCTCGGCGCTCGGGAGTGCGGGCACCTGGCTGGGAAGCGCCACCGCGGTGACCTCGATCACATCACCGGCCTTCAGCCGGTCGGGCAGCAGCGCCTGCCCCGTCCCGAGGTTGTACCGGACCGAGGCACGGTGCTCCCGCGCGTTCTCGCCCTTGAAGGTCAGATCGGTCGCCGGCCCCGTGCCGGGCACCCAGACGTTCAGATCCGTCGCCGCAGCGTACCCGCCCAGAACGGTGATCCGTACGGTGTCCGTCCGGCCTTCCGGAGCGCCGGGGATGACCGATCCGACCCGGCGGAACCCAGCCCGCGGGTCGCCGACCCCACCGCCGGACGCGCTCCAGGCGGTTCCGGAGTAGTCGTCGAGCACCGCGATCCGGACGAGCGAATCCTCCTGCGCACCCGCCACCTCGAGCAGAGGTTCGTCATACAGCCGCTGACCGTCGGAGGAGTACTTACGGAACCCCGCCAGCGGCGACGGGAACTTCTGCACATCGAACGGTGGTTCGACGTAGCTGCGGAGCACGACTCGCGGGGTCACGTGCCCACCGGGGAGCAGCGTGCTGGTCAGGACACCGCCGGCGACACAGGCCACCAGCAGAATCCCCGCGGTGAGCGCTCGCGAGAACCGGCCCCCGCCGCTCCCCAGACGACGCCGACGGCTGTACCGGATCACCGTCCATCCGAAGGCTAGCAGGGTGATCAGCACCCCGATCAGCGTCAGGTGGGCCCCCTCGACAGTTCCCAGCAGGATCACGACGGCCATCACCAACAGCGGTATCACGGCGCCGGGCCAGGCTCCCCGCACCCGCCGGGCCACCAGCATTCCCCCGGCCCCGGCCAGCAGCGCGAACAACCAGATGAGCATCAGGTAGCGGCCATCGCCGGCGACCGGCGGTAGCGTGGTGAGCAGGTCCTTCCATCCGGCGACCGCCCCCACCAGCAGGTCCTCCAGGGTTCGCACCGACGGAAGGAAACCGGCGATGACATCCTCGCGCAGCGCAACGGCTCCCCCGAGCCCCAGGTAGGTGAGCGCCACGGCGACCAGCGCCACCCCCCACGGCCACCGCAGCGCCGTGGAGATGTGCGCGATCCCCACCCCCAGGAGCAGCCCCAGTGCGGCGACGGCAAGGTAGTGGGGCGTGGAGAAGGTGGTCCTCAGGCCCACCAGGGCGACCATGACCACGATCATCAGCAGCCCCGCGTCGATCGCGTCGCCGCCCACCGGCCGCAGCCGGGCGAGGGTTCGACTGATCGTGGGGGTTGCCGCGCCCACCTGCGGTTTGATCACTCTCATCGGGTCACCCCTCCCCGCAGCAGCAGCGGCAGCTCGGCCAGAGAACCCAAGGTCATCACCGTGATGCCGGCGGCCTGGCGCAGGGACAGCTCGGCATGCTCACCAACCTGGAGCACGACCATCCTGACCTCAGGCGCCAGATAGGCGCGGGCACGCCGAAAGGTCTCGAACCCTGTCGCGGGACCGGTCACCAGCACCACAACGCTGACATCGGGCGCCAGGGTGTTGAGGCGTCCGGTGGCCTCCTGCAGGGTGTGGGGGCCGAACTCGGCGCGACTGTAGGTGTCCAGGGCGAGGTGGGGGGCTGGTCCAACAGCGGCGTGCTTCCCACACACGATCGTGGTGTCCATCTCATCGGCGAGCGCACGCAGGGTCACCGAGGCACCCGCAGACAGGGCGAGCTCGAACTCGTCGGGGTCCCCGTAGGAGGTCTGGTCGGTGTCGACAACCACCGCGATATGGGTGCGCCGGGTATCGAGGAACTGTCGCACCAGGAACTGACTCTGCCCGTTGGCGCCTGACAGCTTGGCCGAGCTGCGCCAGTGGATGTAGCGCCGGTCATCGCCGGGGACGTACTCGCGCAAGGTGTGGAAGGCGAGATCACTCATGGAGACGTCATTGGTCGTCTGGCCCTCGAGGTCGCGCAGCAGCCCCGCCCCCAGCGAGCCGAGCGGAACCGTCAGCGGATGCACGAAGAGCTCGGTCGGGTCGGTCCAGACGATCTCGCGGCGCACCAGTCCGAAGGGATCGCCCCGCTGGGTACGGACCGGACCGACGGTGATCACCCCCCGATGGATGGTCGGGATCACTACCAGTTCGGAGACCTCGGCGTTCGCCCGGAGCACCGGCCAGGTGAACGCGGCGACCGATGCGCCGACGGGGATCTCCAGCCCCACCGGCGCCAGGGACCCGGTTCCCGCGTTGCGCACCGCCAGCTGGCCGGCCGCCGACTCCCCCGCCGTCAGCCGCGCCGGGTCGAGGTCGAACGAGACCGCGAGCTGGGCGCGGCCGACGGTGAATCCCACCGAGGCCAGGCACAGCAGCCCAAGACTCAGTCCGACGATCCGGAACTCCTGCCAGCCGAGCGTCCAACCCGCGCCCAGCGCGGCCAGCGCAATCACCGCGACCAACCAACCCAACGGGGAGACCCAACCGAGGACACCGAGGATGACCTGGACCACCGGCCGACTCACCTCGACGACCTCGTCCCACCACCGGGCGATGGTCCGGCCCGCAGCGCTGTCGACCACCCGGACTGCGAGGTCGGAGATCCGGGAACCAACGGTGGCCACACCACGCTGCGCGGGAGCAACCGCGTCCGGGCGCGGGCCGTCGACGGCCCGGGCGGGGGCACGATCGGCTCGTCGGATCATCGTCGGTTCGTTGGTCAGGCAATGCGGTCGGCGGGCGCGGCGATGCTGGCGAGCAGATCATCGATCACGCGGTCGGCGGTCACCCCGGAGAACTGTGCCTCCGCGTTGAGAATCAGGCGATGGCTCATCACCGGAACAGCGAGGTCGGTGATGTCGTCGGGGGTGACATATTCCCGACCCTGCGACAGGGCCCAGGTCTTGGCTGCGCGGATGTAGGCCAGGCACCCGCGCATGGAGACGCCCAACTGGACGTGGGTGTGCCTGCGGGACTCCTCGGCGAGGTTCCCGACATAGGCGAGAATGGCCGGCTCGACATGGACCTGGTTGGCGAAGGTCGCCATCTGGGAGACGGCCTGCGCCGCGATCACCGGGTCGAGGGCCGCAGCCCGGTCCCGGTTCGCCGCCTGGGCCATCAACTCGATGGCGACATCGAGGTCGGGGTAGCCGATCGAGGTCTTCATCAGGAACCGGTCGAGCTGAGCCTCGGGCAGCCGATAGGTCCCGGCCTGCTCGATCGGGTTCTGCGTGGCGATCACCATGAAGGGGCGACCCACCGGATGAGCGACACCGTCAACGGTCACCCGGCCTTCCTCCATCACCTCCAGCAGCGCCGACTGAGTTTTCGGCGAGGCTCGGTTGATCTCGTCGGCGAGCACGACCGTGGCGAAGACCGGGCCGGAGTGGAAGTCGAAGGACCGCGTCTGCTGGTCATAGACGGTGACGCCGATGAGATCACTGGGCAGCAGGTCCGGAGTGAACTGGATCCGGTTGTGGGTTCCCTGGACACTCGCCGCCAGTGACTTCGCCAGCACCGTCTTGCCCGTTCCCGGATTGTCCTCCAGCAGGAGGTGTCCCTCGGACAACATGCAGGTCCAGGCGAGCCGGATCACCCGGTCCTTGCCGCGGATGGCCCGGCCGACATTGCCGACCAACTGGTCGAACGTCGTGGCGAACCACTGGGCCTGCTCGGCGGTGATACTCACGCTCGTTCTCCTTCCTGTGACCGTCACCGGTCACCAGTTCACGGTGGTGCGGACGCCATCACAGTTGAGCGTCAGGGTGGTCTGGCCGGCATATCGCCACGTCTCGATCCGGACATTGCCGGTGTAGGTGACCGGGGACCAGGTGTACGACGGGCTGGACAACCGACAGGTGTAGGTCTGGCCCTCGAACCCGGTGGTGGTGATGCCGATGCGGTAGCAGAAGTCGCCGTCGCCGTACCAGCACGGGAAATCGCCCCAGGCGGGATCACCGGCGAAACGGCTCCCGTGCCACAGGCTCACACTCCGCGGCGGCGGCGGCGCCGCGCCGGTGGTCACCTGCCGGGTGACGGTGCGGCTGGACCGACCGCCCGCGGGATCGGACACGGTAGCGGTGACGGTCACGGTCTCCTGATATCCGACGGTCCGCGTCGTCGGACCGAGACTGATCGAGCCAGAACCCGAACGGGTGGACGTCCCCCGTCCATCGTTCACGGCGAGGGTCGCGTTCCGCCCGTTCCCGGAGCCGGTTGCCCGCCAGGTGACCTGGTCCCCACTGACGCTGACATTGAGCGACGGGTCCGACAACCTCCCGTACGGCGTGACCGACACCGTGCCGGACCGGGTGCACCGGCTCTCGTTGCACACCTCCAATTGCAGAGCGTAGTTCTGGCCGTTGGTGAGCCCGCTGATGTCAACATCGGAGAACGAGGTCGAGGTGGTCAGCCGCCCCGGCGACAGGGTACGGGTGCCACCGGCCCCGTGCAGCCGGACCACCGAGGAGGCCCCCCGGGACGGAGGAACGGTGTAGCTGAGGGTGATCGTGCCGTTCGACCCGGTGGCGCGAGCGCTCCAAGAACCCCAGCCTCCCGGGGTTCCGGTCGCCCGGAACGTTCTCGAGACCGCCGCTGACGTGTGGGCCGAACCACCGGTCGCATTGGTCGCAGTGACGGCGTAGCGGTAGGCGGTGCCGTCGTAGCTCACCGTGTCCCCCAGGGTGGTGCCCCGCAGGCCGGTCCACCGTTGGGTTCCCGAGCCGCCGGTGCGGGTGACGTTGTAGGTCACCGGACGCGGCCCCTGCGGGTCTGCCGCCGGCCAGGACACGTAGACCCGCGCTGTGGACCCCAGGTCACTGCCGGTCACCGTCAGCCCGGACATGACCGGCCGTCCGGAACTCTGCCCGGTCGTGGAGGCGGGCTCCTCGGAGATGCCTGCCCGGTTCCGGGCAAGAATGGTGAAGGTGTAGACGGCGTTGTTGTCGAGTCCACTGACGGTCGTCGAGGTGGCCGAACCGGGCACGGTCCGGGTGCGGCCGCCGAAGCTGATCACGTAGTCGGTCACCTCCGAACCGTCGAACACCGGCGGCGACCAGGACAACCGCAGGGTCCCGGCGGACGGGCTCCCGGCGGAGAAGCGGGGCACCCGGCTCGGAACCCGGTCGGGGGTCACCGCAGGGCCCGGATCGCTCGGTTCTGACCATCCGGCCCTGTTCCGGGCCCGGACGGTGAACCTGACGGGGTCACCGTTGCGCAGGCCGGTGATGTCACACCGAGTGGCGCGCCCGCAGCTCACCGTCTGGCCACCGCCGGAAACCTGGTACTCCAGGATCGGCGCCCCGTTGTCGGTCGGTGGGGTGTAGACCACCGAGGCCGCCCTGCTGCGCAGTTGCATCGACGGCTGCGGCGGCGACATCTGGCCGGGCACACCGTAGACGGTGACCGAGAGGTCGGCGCTCACCTGGCGGTCAGTCCGGGTACCGTCGGCGACATCGCTCGCCACCACGCTGAAGGTCATCCGCCCGTGGGAATCGCCCTCGGGGGTGATGGTGAACCGGTTCCCCTCCGCACGCGCCTGCGCCGGCATCCCCGAGGTCTGCCTGATCGAGACCACCGTCGGGCGAGGTTCAGCCAGCGGTGAGCTGAGCTGGATGGTCCGGGTCACGCTCGTCCCCTGCGGTACATCGCTGATATCGGAGACCACCAGGGTAGGTCTCGGCGCAGCGACCACCTCGACGTCCATCTCCTTGGCTGTCTCGGGGTATCCGTCGACGGCGAAGCTGATCACCCCGCGCTGCCCGGGAACCGCGTTCGATCCGGCCTGCACCAGCACCTCCTGGCCCTCAGCAGTCGCCGAGACGTCGGTCAGCGGGGTGGCCCATTCGGCGCTGAACGTGAGCGTGCTGGCACGATCGGGATCCGAGGTCCACACGGTGCAGACCGCGGGCACCTTGAGCCTCACCGGGGGGCCGCCCTGCACCAACTGCTCCGAGAACGGCGGACATCGCAGCACCGGCACGTCCTCGCCCACCTGGACCGGAACCGTGATCACCGCTGTCCCGGTCTCCGGATCCTCGGGATCGCCGTCGCGGACCTCGAAGGTCACCGCCCCGGGGCCGGAGTAGTCGTCGGCAGCCCTCAGGGTGAGGTCATGGTCGGATCCGGCCGCCACCGAGAGCTGACCAGGCGACGCCTCCAGCGACTCTGCGACCGTCACCGCCACCGGGGTACCGCGCGGCGACTCGACCAGATCGTTGATGTCAAAATCGAGCGAGCCGTTGCGATCGACGGTGAGGGAGGCATCCTCGGTGAGGAACGGAACGCCCGACCCTCCCGGGGGGACGAAGATGACCGAGGCGGAGGCCGCACCGGTGCCGTCGGTCACGACATACGTGACCACCTGGGCCCTCGCCTGCAATGGGACGGTGATGGTGCCCCCGTCCACGGTCGCCTCCGGGTTGCTGACCGAGGTGACGCGCAACGCCGAGGTCGGCCCGTCCGGATCCCAGGCGCGACGAAGCGCATCCACCGTCGCGAAGGCGCCCTCGGCCTCGGCCACCTCGTCATAGGTCCGCGGCGGATTGCGGTAGCCCTTTTGCGCCCGCACCACCACCTCGGCCGCCGGTCCGGTACCCCCGGAGTTCTTCAGCGCATAGGCGAACTGCTGCGGGACCTCGTCGGCGCCACCGGTCCGCGCCAGGATCGGCCCGGCCTCCCCGGCCAACGAGACCCCTGCGGGGACCTCATTGCCCAAGTCCTCGAACGGGACGATCCGCGGCGGATCGACCTCGTCGAACATGTCGTTGGCCAGTGCGTGCAGTTGGACGTCGATGTCGGGCTCGGCGATCACCGTGTCGGCGACCGCCACCGGGGGTTGCACCGCCCCGGGCTCGGTGATGGCGACCCGCACCAGACCCGACTCGGTGGCTCCGAACCGATCCGTCACCAGGTACCGGAAGCTGTCAGTGCCACCGTTTCCCTCACCCGGATAGGCCTGGTAAGTGATCGCATTCGGGGAGATCTGCAGAACACGGCCCTGCCGCGGTGCCGAGGCCAGACCCAGAACCGTGACCGTGTCGCCGTCGGCATCCTGACCCCACGGCTGGATCGGGATCTCGATCGTCTGGCCGGCGCTCGCTCGCGCCTCGAGGTTCTGGGGGCGAGGGGCGGTGTTCCTCTCCTGCTCGGAGGGCAGTGGCCGAACGGTCACGGTGACCACCCCGGTCGACGGCGGACCGGAAGGGGCAGCAGCCTGGTACTCGATGCGCACCTGTCGGGGGCTTTCAGCGGTGGCCGGGGCGACGTAGCGAACCTGGTCGTTGACGACATACGCCCGACCCGGATCGGCCCCCCGGTCACCCGGGGCACTGTCGGGGTCGATCACCGGCAGTTGTCCGGCGGGCATCCGGTCGACACTGCGGTCGAGAACCAGCGCCTCCCCCGAGGCAGAGCTGTCATTGCTCAGCACATCGACCAGCACCGAGTCTCCCGCCCGGACGGTCGCCATGTCGTCGTTGACCACCGCCGCATCCTGGGACGGCGCCAGGAGCTGGGTGACGATGACGCTTCCGCTGACCGGCGCGGACCGCCCGTTAGTCACCGTGTAGGTGATCACCTGCGGATTCGGAGTCAAGGTCGTGGCCCGGGGCATCACCCGCAGCCACCGTCCCTTGAGGACCGCCACCTGCAGCTGCGACGGCGCACCATCGACGTCGGAGGCCTTCGCCGAGAGCACCGTGAGTACCGAGCCGGACGGGTCGGAGTCATTGGCGAGCACGTCAACCATCGCCGAGGCATCGCCGCGGATGGTCACATGATCGGGGGTGGCGGTGGGTCGGCTCGCCCGGGCCGGATCGACGTCGATCCGCATGGTTCCCTGCGCGAACGCGGTCGTACCGTATTTTGCGGTGTAGTCAACGAAATAGGTGCCAGCCTTCTCCGCGGTGACCGTGACCGTCCCTGCGCGCAGGTCGGTGCTGATGGCCAGACGTTGGTCGCCCTCCACCGGTGCGGCGAGCTCCAGCGCTGCCCGCGGATTGAGCGGGTCGGCACCGGGGATGTCATTGCGCAGCGGATCGATGACCACCGGTGTGCCCACCTGCCCCCGGACGCTGTCCGGCTCGGGTCGGGGGGCGTCCCCCTGGGTGGCGTTGTAGGCGAGAACCTTGACCTTCACCGTCGCGGTCACCGGGTCGGCCCGTCCGTCCACCAAGGAGACCTCCACCGGTACCACGGTCGTCTCGGTCGCGCGGTTGGCGGTGAACATGATCCGGCCATCGGTGGTGAGACCGACGTTCTGCTCCGCTGCGGTCACCGCAGCCACGGAGATCGGATCCCCGTCGGGATCCCGCCAGTCTCCGGTCACGGGAATGGTGAGGGTTCCCCACGAGCTGACCGCGTAGATCCGCTCGGACGCTCCAGGCCGGAGTCGGGGTGGATCGTTCTGGCCATCGTCGCGGACGTCAATCCGCACCGTTGCGCTGTCGTCGGCACTGCCGTTACTGATGGTGTATTCGAAGGTCGCCGACCGGGCGTCATCGGGAAGAGTCACCAGAATGGTCTGGCCGTCCGGAGCGATCTGGGCCGAGGCGTCCCCGCCCGGTTGCGTCACCGAGGTGATGACGAGGACTCGCCCGAGAGGGTCGGTGTCATTGTCCAGCACATGAGCCACCGTCGTCCGGCCCCCCCGGGCACCGACGGTGTCGTCGTGGGCGCGCGGCGGCTCCTCCTCGTCCGGCCTGGCCGCCTTGTCGGGGTCGCCATCGTCGGTGGCGGGCAGCGGCTGGGACTCCTCCCAGTTGTCGACGAACCGTTGCTCCTCGAACGAGTAGACCTTCCCGTCAGAGGTGTCATTGAGCAGAATCAGCCCGTGGTTGGTCCGAAAGACCGGACGGACCAGGGCGACGTCGTCCAGGCCGGTCTGGATCTGCGCCGGTTGGCCGTCACAGGAACGCACCACCAGTCCGGGCTCTCCGGGCCATGCACCGAAGGCGCACCCGCCCAGCACCATAGGCACGGCGGGCGCGTTCCCGTTGCCCTCGGCGAGCCGCACCGGGCCATCGGAGCCCACCGAAACCAGCTCGGCGGGGGTGGCGACCACCACCGAGCCCTCCTGCGCCGAGGATGCCTGGAGTCTGGCCAGCGGGTCAGGCGGGAGCGAGATCTCCTGGCCGCCGGGCAGGATGAGGGTCCCGCTCTGGGCGTCCAGCACCGCCGACCCGCCGCCGACGGCAGCGACCTGCACCCCGGCCCGGGCCGGGCCCTCGGTGTAGTCAGGTTCGGCGAACGTCGCCCGGTCTGGTCGGATCGTCACCGCCATCCCATTGGTCGACACCGCGTGGACGACACCATCGGCCCCGATGCTGAGGGCTGCCGCCTGCCCCGGAAGTGCCACCTCGGCGGGTTCCCCGAGTTCGGCGATCGGCTTCTGCCTCGGATCGACCAGAGCCAGGTCAAGCGTGAGACCAGCGTCGCCGTAGCGCCCGGCCCACAGCCGCCCGGTGGCCGGGTCCAGCGCGGCGACGGTCCCACCGCGCAGGTCCAGGAGAGTGTCAGCGTCAAGGCTGATGCCCCGGTTGGTCTCGTGGTTGACCAGCGCCGTGTTGACCGGCGTGGTTCGCCCGGTGTGAAGGTCGCGTGCGATGACCCGGGAACCGTCCTGAAGGATGTCGAGGGAGAAGGACGCCGCACCGGCCGCTCCTCCGTCGGTCCCCAACAATCCGTCCAGGCCCTCGACCGACTTGTTCAGGCGGCCGTACAGGGCCTCGGCATCATTGGTCACCCAGACGCCCGCGTCGTTCAGGTCGAGTTTGCGGACCGGATAGCCGGGGGCGAGGACCACGAGCACGCCGATGAGGGCAACGACCAGCCCCACCACGACGGGGGCCAACCATCGGCGGAAACGGGGCATGGACGGATCCTCGGGGTGGTGAGCGGTCAGGGCTGGGGTGGGAGCAGATCAAGATCCTCAGCGGTCACGATCCGGGCAGCGACCGCGTACTCGACCAGGCGCGCCTTGCGGGAGGAGGCCAGCCGGGTCGGACCACCGTGCAGGCCACGCACTCCCAGGTCAGCCAGCTTGTGGCACACGTTGTCGAGCTTCCGGTTGAACTTGGTGACCGGCCAGCCGAGCCGGGCAGCGGCGACGGCGGACTGGGGAACCGACCCCGCCCCCCGGTCGCCACGGCGCAGCACATCCTCGGCCAGACCGAGGATCAGCAGCTTCTGGTCGGGGGTGAGGGTGACCTGGCCGATCGTCGTCGAGCCGTCGATCTCGGGCTGGCTGTCGACCGGAACCAGCAGTGCGTCGTCCTGCCGGATATCGAATTCATAGGTCGTCGAACCAGCGGTGAACCAGACCGCTGTCTCGGCGAAGACCAGCGGCATCATGGCCCCGGGCGCGAGCCACGCCTGCACCCGCCCGTCATCGTGACTCACCGTCGCCGTCAACTGCGATCCGACGTTGCAGAGCCACCACAACCCGTGGCTACGGATGATCGAGAGGAACTGCCGGTGCAGAAAGGCGTTGTCCTCGTCGATGACCAGGTCAGCCTCGCGTCCGATGGTGAAGGGCACCGACTCGTGCGGTGTGAAGATCTCTCCGCAGTAGTCGGCGATGATTCCGGTCATCCACAGACCTCCTCGGAGTACTCCCTGGGGTAGTAGGCCCCGTCGGAGCGCAGCACCTTGACCGCGACGCACTGCTCGGCTGCGCCGTCGAGGGTCAGGGTGGGCTCATCAAGCGGGCGTGGGGGCTGATCGCCGTTGACCCGGGCCAAGTAGGTGTCGGAGGTGAGGGGGTTGTCATAGGTCCAGGTGAACGTGGCCCGGTCACCGTCGCGGGCGACGAGGACAACCGGCTCGCCGGGAGCGGGGGCCTGACCGAGCTCGGGCGGCGGATCACCGGCGTCGGTGGTTGTCGGCTCGCCCGTAGAGCCCCCCCAGTCCTGGGTGAGCACCACCATCGCCGCCAGTGCCACAACCGCGACCCCGCCGCCGATCATGATGCCGAGCCCTCGGCGTCGACTGCCACCGGTCTCCGTGTGGTCCGCCACCTCGACGGTCGCCGGCAGCACCTGGTCGTGGCCGGGGTGTGCTCCTGGCTCCCGCAGCACGGTCTCGGCCTCCTTCGCGGGGTCGCCGCGCCGCCCGGTGCCGTCGGTGACGGATTTGCTGGCCGAAGAAGACGCATGGGATCCCCCCGTAGGAGATGAGGCCGCCGACACGGGGCCTGATACGCCGGCGAACGGTGGACCTGCTGGCCCGCGCTGCTGGCCGACGACCCGCTGGGGGCCGCGGAGGCGGGTGCGATCATCCTCCGCCCGCGCCCGGACCGCGGCCCCACGGGTGTCGGCCGGGCGGGGCGCCGCGGCATCGGCCGCCACGACGATCTCGGTCCGAGGAAGCCGGAGTTCCTGCTCGATCGACTGCAGCGAGCGGGCCAGGGTGAGCGCCGACTCGGGCCTCATCTGGGCCTGCTTGGCCAGGGCGGTCCGCAGCAGACGGTCGAGTGAGGTGGGGACGTCAGGCCGACCGGTGGACGGCGGCGGGACGTCGCGAACCCGGCGCATCAGGGCGAAGGTGGAGTTGTCACCGCCGGGAACCTCGAAGGCCGACCGCCCCACGAGCAGGTGCCACAGCGTCGCCGCCAGCGAGTAGACGTCGGATCGGACGCTGGCCGGTGCGGTGGCATAGAGGGTCTCCACCGGCGACCACGGCACCGAGACCCCGGTGGCTTCGTCGTCGGCGTCGCTGATCTGAGCAGCGATCCCGAAGTCGGTGAGCCCGGGGGAACCGTACTGGCTGGTGAGGATGTTGGCAGGCTTGATGTCGCGGTGCAGCAGTCCGGCGCGGTGGGCGGTCTCGACCGCGGCGCTGATCTGAATGCCGATACGCAACACCTCCGCCACCGACATCCGTTCTGTCTTCACCCGCTCGGCGAGGCTCGCCCTCGGGTAGTACATCATCACCAGGTAGGGGCGACCGTCGGCGGTGGTGCCGGCCGAGTACACCGGAACGATGTGGGGATGTTCGAGCTGGGCCATCGCGTTGGCCTCAGCGGTGAAGCGTGCCGTGTCGGTGGCCGAGCGGGTCGCATTCCTCATGACCTTGACCGCGACCCGGCGCCGCGGCACCTGTTGCTCGAACAGATGGACGTCGGCGTACCCGCCCGATCCGAGGGACCCGAGGTAGTCCAGACCGTCAATCACCGGAAGGTGGGGGTTCCCGCTCACGAGCGGACCTCGAAGACGACCTCGAACACCTCAGCCAGGATGATGCGGGTCCCCGGTTCGATGGTCATGGCGTCGTGGGCCCGCAGCGTGATCGCCTCCGCCCCCGGGAGCACGACCTCGGTTCCGTTGGTCGACCCGAGGTCGCGCACCAGCACGTGCCAGAAGTCGAGCCTGACCTCCAGGTGCTGGCTCGAGATGTCCCGATCCGGATCGTGGATCTTGACCAGGTTGGGCTGTTCGCCGACCCAGTCCTCGGGCGGGCGCGGGTTGCGTCCCAGAACCGCTCCTCGATCGAGGGTGATCTCGCCGCCGGTCCGTAGCCGGAGCGCACCCAGCGGAGGTCGCAGGACCTCGAACGGCTGCTGCGCCGGAAGCCCTTGGCCGCACACGCGGCAGGCTCCGGCGTAGGCCGGGCTGAGGTGCCCCTGCGGGCAGCGCGCGGCCACCACCATGGGTGCCGCCGCGCCACTCCCGATGAGGTGATCCCGGTCGACGGTCATCCCTGCCCTCGGCGCCGGTCCGGGCGGCCCATCAGCCGGGACCGGCCGAGGCCGGGCCTGCGGCGGCACGGCACCCGCTCGGACAACGGGCCGCTGTGGACCAGCCGGGGGAAGTCCTGCGCCATCGGAGGCGTCAGCGTTCCACGGCAAGGTCTCGATCAGTGCGGGCGTGTCAGCCGCGCGCCCACGACCCGCCGGCACCGGCACCATCGTCACGCCCGCAGGCTCGGAGATCGTGGCGAAGTCAGGCGCCGGGGGCGGTTCCGGCAGTGACTCCACCACCAGCTCGCCGGGACGCAGGGTCTCGGCGCTCCTCGCCGGATGATCGACCTCGGGCAGGGGTGTCGGCGCCTCTCCCCCGGCCGGCGCGCCAGCGGGCGCCGGAGTGTCCACCTCACCCTCGGATCCCGATCGGTGCGCGGAAGAAGCGAAGAACCGGTCCGGCTGCGGCACCTCGGCCGGTCGGAACTCGGCCCCCGGAACAACCACCTGTCCGTCCTCGAACTGAGGGTCAGCAGCATCCCCCGGCGCCGGTTCAGTCAGCGCCGGTTCGGGCGAGGGCGCGGCTGCGATGACCCGACGCGCCCTCGAGACGTCAGCGACCGGCGCCATTCCGATCCGCAGTGAGGACGCCAGCACCACCCCACTCTCGACACGGAGCTGAGGACCTGCACCGCCACTCACGGTCAGTGTGAGATCGGCCACGCCGTCGAGGAACCTGTTCTCCCACAGACCGGTCGGCACGACATCCTGCGCATCCGGGAGGACAGCACGGGCAGCACCCCGCACGACCACGCGGGTTCCCGCCGCCGTCACCTCCGCGACCGCGAAGGTCGGGGCAGCCCCGAGACCCAGGCTCACCAGAACGTCCAGGACGGGATCGACTCCCCGGTTCCCCGCATGGAGCGCCGCGTCGACTGCGCCCACCAGCTCGTGTCCAACCGGAAGGTCGAGCAGGACGGCGAGAGGACCGTGGCAGACGGCCGCCAAGGACCCCGGCGTGTAGCCGAACACCGTCATGACACACCTCGTGCGCGCGGGTTGGCCCCCGGGTCAGGCTCCTCATCCACTGAGCCCTCCACATTGACGACGATGACGGTGACATTGTCCCGACCACCCCGGGCGAGCGAGGCCTGCACCAACGCCTCCGCGGCAGGACCGGGTGCGGGATGGAGCCCGAAGACCTCGGCGATCTCGGCGTCGTCGAGTTCACCTGGCAATCCGTCCGAACAGATGAGGAAACGCTCCTCAGGGGTGCGCGGGAGCACCCAGATATCGACCTCGAGGTTGCCCGGCATCCCCAGGCTTCGCGTGATGATGTTGCGTGAGCGATGGGTGCGGGCCTCCGCCGCGGTGATCACCCCCTCAAGGACGAGTTCCTCGGTCTCGGAGTGATCGATGGTGGCACGGGCGAAGCAGGACCCCTCCGCACGGTAGACCCGGCTGTCCCCCACGTTGAACACCGCCCAGTGATCGGCGCCACCCACATCAACCAGGGCCAGACCGGCCACGGTGGTCCCCAGCCCGCGGGCCTGGGCATGGCGGCGTCCGTGGTCCCGGATCTGTTCATTCGCCCGCCGGATTCCGGCGAGCAGGTCGGGGGTCCTCAACACCGGGTGCCGGTCGACCTCGGTCAGGGCATCAATGACCAGGCCGCTGGCAACATCACCGGCCGCGTGGCCGCCCATCCCGTCGGCAACCGCCCAGATCCGCTCACCGACCAGAGCGCTGTCCTCGTTGAGTTGGCGCACGCGGCCGATGTCGGTGCGCATGGCGCTCATCACCGAGAGCATCGGGGTCCTTTCACCGGATGACAGCGGGCCGTGGGACGGCTCTGTCGAGCGTATCAACTGGCCATGACAGTGTTCTGCTCAGAATGTCCCGGCGCGGAGCTCCCCGTCCGGCCTCAGCGGCGACCTGCCTGCCACCGGCCGAGGAACTCGTCGCGGTGGTCGGGGAAACACCCCTCGGCCACCGACGTGCGGATGGCGTCAACCAGCCGCACGGTGAACCGCTCGTTGTGAATGGTGGCCAAGGTTGAGGCCAGCATCTCCTTCGCCTTGAACAGGTGATGCAGGTAGGCCCGGGTGTAATGGGTGCAGGTGTAGCAGTCGCACCCGTCCTCAATCGGTTCGAAACAGCGGCGGCTCGCGGCGGCCAGCAGGTTGTACCGGCCGTCGGCGGTGTAGACCGCGGAGTTCCGGGCCACCCGGCTCGGGTTGACGCAGTCGAAGGTGTCCGCGCCGTTCTCCACCGCCGTGAACAGATCCTCGGGTTCGGAGATCCCCAGCAGGTGCCGAGGCCGGTCAGGGCCGAGCTCATCGGCGCACCAGCCGACGATCGTTCCGAGGTTCTCCTTCTCCAGGGCCCCGCCGATCCCGAACCCGTCGAAGCGCTGCCCATCGACGTCCAACGCGGCCAGGCCGCGTGCAGCGGCCCGACGCAGGTCCTCGTACTGGGCCCCCTGCACCACCCCGAACAGGGCCTGGTAAGAGTGCCCGACGCGCGTCCGGGTGAGCTCGGCATGTGCGGCCAGGCACCGTTCAGCCCACCGATGCGTCCGCTCGACCGAACGCTCCTGATACTCCCGGGTGTTCATGAGGGTGGTCAGTTCGTCGAACGCGAAGATGATGTCGGCGCCGAGTTGGTGCTGCACCTCCATGCTCACCTCCGGAGTGAACCGGTGGCGGTCACCGTTGAGGTGGCTGGTGAAGGTGACGCCGTCCTCATCGACCCGGGCCAACCGTTCCCTGCCCCGGGCGATCACGGCGTCGTCGGGGACGGTTGTGGCCTCCATGGCGAGGACCTTCTTGTACCCCACCCCCAGGCTCATCACCTGGAAGCCCCCCGAGTCGGTGAAGGTCGGGCCGGGCCAGTTCATGAAGGCGCCCAGCCCGCCAGCCGCATCGACGATGTCGGCGCCCGGTTGCAGGTAGAGGTGGTAGGCATTGGCCAGAACCGCCTGGGCGCCGAGGTCGGCCACCGATTCCGGCAGAACCGCTTTGACGGTCGCCTTGGTGCCGACGGCCACGAACGCGGGGGTGGCGATATCACCGTGGGGAGTGCTGATCACACCCGTCCGGCCCCGCCCGCCGGGAAGGTCGGCCCCCACAGTGAAGGCGAAGTCACTCACCCGGTCGCGCCTGCGGTCATCAACAACGCCTGGACCTGGGCGACGCCGACCACCCCCGCGGTCGAGGTCCGCAGCACCGCATCGTTCACCACCACGGCTGCCGCACCGGACCGGACGAAGGCCGACCGTTCCTCGGTGGTGATCCCGCCTTCGGGTCCCACGATGAGCAGGACATCGCCACCCGCGGGCAGGTCAACCCGGTTCATCGGGATGTCGGCGTCCTCGTGGAGCACGAGCGCACAGCGGGTCTCGGCCACGAGCTGGGCCACCTCGGCTGTCGTCATGGGAGCGGTCACCACCGGGACGCGGAGCCGTCGGCTCTGCTTGGCCGCCTCGCGTGCCGTAGCCCGCCAACGACCCACCTGGCGGTCACGGCGCTCCGGCGCCCACCTGACCACCGAGCGGGACGCCTGCCAGGGAATGATCCGGTCGACGCCCACCTCGGTGAGCATCTCGACCGCCGCCTCGGCCCGGTCGCCCTTGGCGAGCGCCTGAACGACGGTGAACCTCACGGCGGGCTCGGCTGCGACGATCACCTCGTCGACCCGCAGCGTGACCGACCCCTTGCCGACCGCGACAACCTCACCCCGCGCGCCAGTGCCGGCCCCATCGGAGACCAGGATGGTCTCCCCGGTCCGGATCCGGCGTACCGCCGCAGCATGGCGACCCTCGTCGCCGTCCAGGGTGATCTCGGCGCCGACCTCGGGTGAATTGAGGTCGGCGAGAAACAGCGGATCGGTCATGGTCTCCTCCCCGTCACCCGGTGAAGGCGTCCTTCAACCGGCTGAACATGCCCTTGTGCCCGCGATCGACCGTCGCCTCTGGACGGGTCTCGTCCCTCGCCTCGGCCAGTTGGCGGAGCAGATCCCGCTGGACGTCGTCCAGTGACGTGGGAGTCTGCACCAGCAGCGTAACGCCGAGATCGCCGCGGCCGCTGCCGCGGAGCCGCGGAACTCCGCGTCCGGGCAGCACCAGGCGGGTGCCGGGTTGGGTTCCGGCGGGCACCGACAACCGCACCCGGGAATCCTCGGGGTCGGCCCCTTCAACCTCGGCATCGAGCGTGTCGATCCAGACGTCGGTTCCGAGTGCGGCCGCAGTCATCGGCAGCTTTGCGATCATCTCGAGGTTGTCGCCATCGCGTTTGAACACCTCGTGAGGGCTGACCGACAACTCGACGTACAGGTCACCGGCCGGCCCACCGCCGGGCCCCACCTCTCCTTGGGAGTCCAGGTGAACCCGGTTCCCGGTGCTGACCCCGGGCGGGATCTTGACGTTGATGCTGCGAGTGTTGCGGACGCGACCCTCGCCGGAACACTCACCGCAGGGGTGCGGGATCACCGTGCCGTAGCCGCGGCAGGTGGGACACGGCTGAACGGTGCGGATATCGCCGAGGAAGCTGCGCTGCACGCTCTGAACGTCACCCTGACCGTGACACGTGGTGCAGGTGACCGGCTCTCCGGCGTCAGCAGCGCCCTTCCCACCGCAGGAGGGACACACCACTGCGGTCTCCACCCGGACAGGCCTGGTCACACCGAAGGCGGCCTCGGCGAGAGTGAGGTTGAGCCGGACGAGGGCATCCTGACCCCGGCGGACCCGGCTGCGGGGTCCGCGCTGGGTCTGCGCGCCGAACATCGCATCAAACAGGCCGCCGACGTCGAAGCCCGCATTCGAACCCGAGAACCCGAAGCCGCCCATGCCCGGACCGCCGCCACCGCGCAGAGGGTCGCCACCCAGGTCGTACATCTGGCGCTTGGCGTCATCAGACAGAACGGCGTAGGCCTCCCCGACCTCCTTGAACTTCTCCGCGCTTGCCGGATCGTCGGCCACGTCGGGGTGGTACTTCATGGCGAGCTTGCGGTACGCCTTCTTGATCTGCTCGCTGCTCGCATCCCTGGGAACTCCCAGAGTCTCGTAGTAGTCGCTCACGTCGTCCTTCGTCTGTTCAGGATTCGGCCAGGAAACGGCTCACGTACCGCGCGATGGCGCGCACGGACGCGATGGTGGACGGGTAGTCCATCCGGGTGGGTCCCACGATCCCCAGGGTGGCCCACACATCGGCGTCAGCACCATACGCGGAGGCGACCACCGACGTCGACTGGAGCGGTTCGTAGGGATTCTCATGTCCGATGCGCACCGTTACCTCGGCAGAGCTGGTCGCCTCCCCGAGGAGCCGGAGCAGCACCATCTGCTCCTCCAGGGCCTCGAGCACCGGCTTGACGGTGGTCTCGAACTGATCACCGAAGCGGGTCAGGTTCGGTACGCCGCCCACGACGACCCGGGTGTGTGCCTTCTCGCCCACCATCTCCACCAGGGCGGCCGCCACCAGGGACGCCAGCGGACGGAGGTGGTCGGGAACCCGCCCCGGAAGACCGCCCATCAGGTCGACCGCCTCCTTGGGGGTGAGGCCGACGAGGACCTCGCTGAAACGCTCCCGGAGCACGGCCAGGTCGTCGTCGGTGGCGTCGCCGAGCGCGACGGATCGCTGTTCGATATTGCCCGCCGAGGTCACGAAGACGGCCAGCCCGCGGTCGCCGGCGAGCCGGACGATCTCCACGTGCCGCACGGTCGACGAACTGAGCACGGGGTACTGGACCATGGCCACCTGCCGCGTCACCTGGGCGAGCAGCGCCACGGTCCGGCGCACAATGTCATCCAGGTCGGCAGCACCGGCCAGGAAGGACGAGATAGCCCGCCGCTCCGCGGCGGTGAGGGGTTTGACGGCGGCGAGCCGGTCGACGAAAAGACGGTAACCCTTGTCGGTGGGGATCCGACCGGCCGAGGTGTGCGGCTGGGTGATGTACCCCTCCTCCTCCAGCACCGCCATGTCATTGCGCACCGTGGCTGGAGACACATTGAGGTTGTGCCGCTCGACGATCGCCTTCGAGCCGACCGGCTCCTGGGAGGAGACGTAGTCATGGACGATGGCACGCAGGATCGCGAGCTTGCGGTCGTCCATCGCCGGTCCCCCTCTCCTGGCTGGCACTCATGATGGGCGAGTGCCAGTCTACGCCACCGGGGACGTCCCCTGAGCCCCCGGACGGGAGTACCGTGGCCCCATGTCAGAGTTGTTCGAGGCTTTCGCGCCGGGGTTGCGACACTGGCGCGAACAGCGCGAACTCCAGAAGGTGCTGGTGCATCGCACCGACCAGGGCGCTCCCGGCCCGGTTCCGGTCGACCTTGACTCCGGCACCATCGTGGTCGAGCTGGGGTACCCCGACGGCGGGGACCACCGCCCGACCACCACCGAGCCGGCCGGTCTCGACTGACCGGATCCCACCCGGGGTCGCCAGACCCGACGAAACCACCAGCCGGGCGAGCGGGTTCTCGCGTCTCGCGCCTGACGTCGGTGACATCAGGGGGTGTTCTGGTGGATCCACCCGCCTCACCCAGAACACACCTGACCCCGCTCGATACCGCCCCTTCCTGGCCGCGACAGGCCGCTAGGGTGACGGCGTGGAGACCAGACTGGGCGCGTTCGAGGCCATCGCCGACCGGGTGTACCGCGCGATCGCCGAGCCTGACGGTGTGACCCTGGGGCTGGTGGTGGGCGACACCTCAGCCCTGGTGGTTGACACCGGCAGCACCCCGGAGCAGGGGCGACAGCTCCGGGCCGCAGCAGGCTTCGTCGCAGGCAGTATCCCCCTGGAGCACGTCGTGGTCACCCACGGCCACCGCGACCATCTGCTCGGACTGGCAGCCTTCAACGGCTTGACCACCTGGGGTCACCGTGACCTGGCTGCCGGCCTCGGCGCAGGGTTGACCGATGCCGAACTCGCCGCTCGCGGCATCAGTCGCGACGAGGTGGCGCTCCCGACCCGGACCTTCACCCTGGCCGCCACGCTCGACCTCGGCGGGGCCCACGCCGAGCTCGTCCACTTCGGACGCGGGCACACCGGAGCCGACGTCGTGGTGATCATCCCCGAGCGGGGCGTGGTGTTCGTCGGTGACCTGCTCGAGTCAGCAGGCTTCCCGTCGGTGGGGCCCGACTCCTCGCTGGACGCGTGGCCGCGGACCCTCGACGGGACCCTCGGCACCCTCCGGGCGCACAGCCTCGTCGTCCCCGGACACGGTCCGGTGATGGATCAGGCCGGCGCGTTCATCCAGCGGGCCGAACTCGCCTGGCTCGACGGCATGCTCACCCAGGCCTGGGACGCCGGAACCCCACTGGAGGATCTGTGGGACGCCACCGATCAGTGGCCGTGCACCCGCGCGGAGGCTGAGGCGGCCGCACAGGTGAGGTTCGCCCAGTTCGAGCGGCTCCGGCGTCCCCGGCAACGCCGGCTACCGCTGCTGGGCAGTTGAGCTGAGTCGGACACACGGACCCCGTCAATCAGAGCGCTTCCCTGCTTCTGGCGAGCTGGATGAGCGCCCCGCGACCAACGCGAGGTGCCACCCGCGCCGGACAATCAGCCCTTCGGTGAGGGCAGGACCGCCAACGCTGCCCGTTCCAGGGCGGCGGCGATGCCAGGATCGGCGCCGACGAGGAGGACCGGTCCCCGTTCGCCGACGCGCCAGGGCTGGACCCGTCCCGGGATGACGCAGCGCCCGCCGAGTTCGGTGACCAGCAGGGATCCGGCGAGGTGATCCCAGGGGTGCTGGGTGGTGTAGCCGAGGCCGTCCACCTCCCCGAGCGCGACGCGCGGATAGTCGATGGCGCACGAACCCAACGTTCGGCTGAACGTGAAAGCCCGATCACCGCCGCCGCGGAGGCGACGGGGAACCGCGGCATGCCACGGCTGCTCCCGCGCCGGAGCGGGGACCATCGGCTCGCCGTTGCAGGCGGCGCCCCGGCCCCGTTCGACGGTGAACATCCGCTGGTGGATCGGCTGCCAGATCCACCCCCGCTCGGTGATCCCGGAGCGCACCTCAGCGACGATGACACCGAAGTCGGCGGTTCCGTTGGCGAAGTTCCGCGTCCCGTCGACGGGATCGATGACCCAGGCGTGGTCGGCGGCGGGCAGGTCGGCGAGAACCGACGGCTCGGCGAAGGTGGCCTCCTCACCGACGATCAGCGCTCCGGGCGAGCGTTGCCGCAGGGCAGCGGTGAGTGCGATCTCGGCCTCCCGATCGGCAACGGTGACCACATCGCCGGGACGTTTCTCGATGACCTCATCTGCTGCCAACGACCGGAAACGCGGCAGCACGATCCGCTCGGTCACCGCGACGATCAGATCGGCGACGTCTGCGGTGGTGGTACCCATCACGACTCCCGGTCCAAATGGTCCTCGGTCACGAAGTCGATCAGCCGCTCCACCTCCGTCAGCAGGTGCGGATCGAGGTCCTGCCAGCCGCGCACCTGGCGCAGGATCCGCTGCCAGGCGTGGGCGATGTCGGCCTGATCAGCGTGCGGCCACCCGAGAGCGTCGCAGATACCCGACTTCCACTCGGTCCGTCGTGGGATATCCGGCCACGCCGCCAGACCGACGCGTTCGGGTTTCACCGCGGCCCAGATGTCGATGAAGGCGTGCCCGGTGACGAAGACATGCCCGCCGGTGACCTGCGCCACGATCCGGGACTCCTTCGAACCCGGCACCAGGTGGTCGACCAGGACGCCGAGGCGGCGCCCATGGGTGGGCGCGAACTCCGCCACAATGGCCGGAAGATCGTCGATCCCGCCCAGGTACTCCACCACGACGCCGACGTGACGCAGATCCGAACCCCAGACCTTCTCGACCAACTCGGCGTCGTGGCGACCTTCGACGTAGATGCGGCTCGGCAGCGCCACCTTGGCCGCCTGGGCCGGTCCGACCCGGGATCCCGAGGCGGTGTGCGTGCGCCGGTACTGCTGCTGGGCGTCGCGCTCCGTCCGGGCTCGCGCGGCCGGCTTGAGGTCGATCGGCCGACCGTCGAGCCAGAAATTGGGGCCGAAAGGGAAGCTGCGACGCTTGCCGCGACGATCCTCCAGCACCACCAGCCCGGTCTCCCAGCCGACCACCGCGCCGACGAAGCCGCTGCTGGGCTCCTCAAGGACCAGGTCGGTCGAGACGAGAGTCGGAGTTGCCGCCCGCCGGTGGGCGGTGCGCCAACCCGGCGAGAGGACATCAGAGGTATAGCGGTCCACGTCGGATGAGCCTACGCCACCGCCAGGGCTGGTCCCGGGGCGCCTCGCGCTCGCGGCCCGTTTGCCGGCGGGAGGTGCCGACACGCGTCGGGGCCGGGTGAACCCGATGGTCCACCCGGCCCCGATCTGAGTCACCGCCCGGAGCAGCTCGGTCGGCCGGTCAGCTGACCTGCTTCAGCTCCTGGCGAGTTCGACGGCGGTTGCGGAGAATCAGCCCTGCTCGGCGGCCTTGGCTGCACGGCGCTCCGCCAGGATCTTCGCGTTCTCCTCGACCCGGCTCTTGTTCAGCGGGTAGAGGAATCGAAGGGCAAGAGCGACCAGCATGTAGGTGATGCCGGGCACGAGCGTGGAGAACATGTAGATGCCGTTGAGCGTCTCCTGCGACTGCACGATCTGCTCACCACCGGAGGTCGCCTGGTAGCCGACCCAGCCGAGGGCGAAACCGCCCAGACCTTGGGCGATGGCCTGGCCGAGCTTGCGGGCCCACGAGTAGATGCCGTAGATCGTGCCGTCGTCACGCTCGCCGGTGTTGACCTCCTGGAAGTCGATGACGTCGGTGATGAACGCCCAGATCAGGAAGTTGAACAGCGAGACCATCAGCTGGGACAGGGCGAACAGCACGATGTAGGTGAACGGCGATCCCTGCAGGTTGAGCACGTAGGCCAGGATCATCAGCGCGCCGCCTAACAGCAGCGCACCGAATGCGGTCTCCCGCTTCCCGAAGCGGCGGGCGAGCCACGGCGCCACGAAGATCAGCAGGATGGCCGGGGCGAAGCCCACCAGACTCGCCACCGCCTGCAGCTCGCCACGGTTGAAGTAATCCAGCCACAGGAAGGTCACCAGTGTGCCGGGCAGCAGGCTGCCGATGAGCAGCAGCAGCGCGGCCACCAGGATGCCGCCGAGCGGCTTGTTCCTCCCGAGCGAGGCGAGCATCTGACCGAAGCTCGCTTCTTCCTTCTTCGGGGCCTCCTGGACCCGCTCGGTCGACAAGACGTAGCACAGGACATAGAAGACGATCGCGAAGATCCCCATGAT
>JBKEBV010000065.1:0-4161 GCA_047973315.1 Propioniciclava sp. | reverse complement strand
ATGGGGGCTCTGTGTTCGCCCGGTGATCTGCCACGGCAGATGACCGGGCGGGGGCAGGTCCGGCGGGGTGACCCCACCGGACTCCGGCGGGGTAGCTCAGACGGTAGAGCAAGCGGCTCATAATCGCTGTGTCACGGGTTCAAGTCCCGTTCCCGCTACCAGAATCAGAGCGGCAACCCACGAGACCAGGAAGTGAGGGGGTTGAGATGGCCAAGAAGGGCGGCGACATCCGGCCCAAGATTACGCTTGCATGCACCGAGTGCAAAGAGCGTAACTACATCACCAAGAAGAACAAGCGCAACGATCCAGAACGTCTCGAACTGCAGAAGTTCTGCCCCCGCTGCAAGACGCACACCGCACACCGCGAAACTCGCTGAGTCTCAGACACCCAGCAACGGGCCGACCTGACCGGGTCGGCCCGTTGCTGTGGTGAGAGACACCTCGGGGGCGGAGCCGGGCTCAGCGCTTCCCGGAGTGGTCAACGGATGCGCCACACCGTGGTGATGCGGCGGCCAGCACTCCCCAGCACGGCCGCGAAGGCGTCGTCGGTGAGCGGGGCGATGGCCTCGACCCGGGAATTCGGGCCAGCGAGTGCCGCCATATCGATCAGCTCAACCCGTTGCGCGTCCGCCAGATTCGCTCGGGTCAGCACCGGGTCGGCATCAAGGCCCAGGAACAGGGCGCGACCATCACCGAGGAAGCCGCTGTACAGGTCGAAGCCGTTCTCAAGGGCGAGCGTCGATGCCGACAGATGATAGATCGGCGTACCCGTCGGCCAGGACATGATCAGGGCCCACTCCGGGTGGGAGGGGTAGGGTCGAGCAGCACCGACCGTCCGGTGGTGTCGAAACCGCCGACGACGGCATCGTGATCAACCAGGAGCTGGGTGCAGGTCAGCTGATCGTTGCGGGCCTCGAGCCGGAGTGTCAGGTTGCCGTCCTGTCCCATGGCGAGGTCCACGATGGCAGCCGGGGTCATGGGGATGTGGGACGATCGTGGCGGCAGCCTCGGTGGCTTCGATGGTGATCCGGGAGAGGATCTCCAGTTCGGTGTCCAGGAGTGCCAAGCCGTGGTGACTGCCGAAGGCACGTCCATGAGCCTTCTGCGGTGTCGCCACCAGAAGACGATTCGGGGCGATGAACCGGACCGCATCGGCGGCGAGGGATGCCCGACGAAGGGCGTGCGTGGTTGTCGTCCACAGCCAGACTTCGTCGCTGCGGGTCGCCACGAACCGGGTGCCGTCTGCGGACACGTCCCGAAGGGTGACCTCGGGAGCCAGCTGCGTGGTCGCCAACTCGGCCACGGTGAGGGTGGCGTTCCACTGCCGGATCGTCGAGCCGGCAGCGGAGTAGTGGGGGCCGCCGAGCCGGATCACCTCGGGGAGCCGTCCGGTCAGCTTGCTGACCGTCCGGACGTGGTCGGCCGGAATCATGGCCGCCGGCCAGTGGTGATGAGTCGGCCGTAGGCAGCATCGAGACATCGACCGATGTCGTCCCAGGAATAGCGGTGGGCGTGGATCCGGCCCAGGGTGCCCATGTGCTGGCGCAGCTCGGCATGGGCGAGCAGGCGGTTCAGGGCAGCGCCCCACTCGACGGGATCGCGCTCGTGCATGAGGAAGCCGGTCTCCTCGTGGACCACCACCTCGCGCAACCCGCCGGCGCTGGAGGCGACCACGGGCACGCCGCTGGCCGATCCCTCCAGGGCGACGAGGCCGAAGGTCTCCGAATGTGAGGGCACGAGCAGTGCCTGGCTGTGCCTCATGAGCCGTGCCAGGTCTGGGCGGGACTGTGCGCCGACGAAGTGGACGTGGTTGCGCATCCCCAGCGCATCGATGAGCGCTTCGACCTCGGCACGGTAGTCGGAGAAGTCGGCAGACACGTCGCCGGCGATCATCAGATCCGGCCGGGCGACGGCCGGAATCTCCGCCATGGCCCGAATGGCCAGGTCGGCACCTTTGAGCGGTTGGAGCCGGGCTGCCATCAGCATGTATCCGGCGGTCGACCCGCACCAGGGACAGGCGGGACGCTGGTCGGTCGGGTCGGCGGGTCGGAAGAAGTCAAGGTTGATCCCGGGGGGAATCACGCGTACCTGGGCAGGGTTGGCCCCACAGCGTGAGACGACGGTCCCCGCCTCGGCGGTGCTCACCGCGATGATGAGGTCCGAGGACTGGGCACAGTGCGCCTCCCCGGCCATGCGCGCACGGGATTCAGGGGGCTCTCCGTCGGAGAGGGGCGACCCGGGGGGAGCTGCGACGGAGTGAAAACTCTGGACGTGCGGTACCCCCCACCGGGCGGCCAGCGGAAGCGCCGCAACGCCGCTCATCCAGTGGTGGGACTGGATCAGGTCATAGCCGGGCAGGGTGGCCAGGTTGGCACTGAACTCGTCGATGTGGGCGTCGATAGCGCTCTTGGCCAGTGGCTCGGCCGGCCCGGCGTCGAGATGAAGCAGCCGCACCCCCGGGCTCAACTCCTCGACATCGGGCTGGGCGGCGTCGGAGCGGCGGGTCACCAGATCGACGGTGTGGCCAAGGGCGGCGAGTGCGCGGGCCTGGTTGCGTTCGACCACGTTCATGCCGCCCGCGTCCCCGGATCCCGGAGAATCGGAGGGGGAGGTGTGCATCGACACGAACAGCAGACGGAGTTTCACGGCGCTGACCCTACCTCCGGGGCATGGGTGGGTGAGGATACGCTGCTGGCATGCGCATCCATGACGCTCACGTGGGCCGGAGCTACCCGCCCACGGAGCCGTACCTCGTCAGTCGCGAGAAGATCGCCGAGGTCGCCGCCGCCCTCGCCGACGACAATCCTGCCTACCGGGGGCCCGACGCGGTGGCTCCGCCCACCTTTGCGGCCGTGCTGTCGGTGCGCTCCTGGGAATCGATGTTCGCCGATCCTGAGCTGGATCTCGCCCTGCACCGCACCATCCACGGCGATCAGAAGTTCGCCTGGAATCGGCCGCTCCGGGCCGGTGACGAAGTGACCAGCCGCCTGACCATCGGTGGGGTGCGGGTGCGTGGCACCACCGCGATCGTGACCGTGGTGGTCGACCTGCGGGTTGGCGCAGACTCGGTGTGCACCTCCACATCGACGCTGTTCCACACCTGGCCGGAGGAGGCGGCGGCATGAGCCTGAGCACGGTGGAGATCGGGCAGGAGCTCCCTGCCCTCGCGCTACGGTTCACCCGGGCCGACCTGGTCCGCTACGCCGGAGCCTCCGGCGACTTCAACCCCATCCACTGGTCCGACCGGGCCGCTGCCGCGCTCGGTCAGCCGTCGGTGATCGCGCACGGCCTGTTGACCATGGGACGCGCGCTGCGCATCGTCACCGATTGGGCCGGTGATCCCGGCCGGGTGCTCAGTTACGGTGTCCGCTTCACCAAGCCGGTCGAGGTCCCCGACACCGATGCTGGCGTCGTGGTCGACGTCACCGCGCGGGTCGCGGCCGTCACCGACGGCGTGGCGACGATCGCGATCAACGCTGTCGTCGGGGAGACCAAGGTGTTGGGTGCGGCCAAGGCCGAGGTCCGCCTTGACTGAACTGCTGGCACGTCACACCACGTTGAGGGTCGGTGGTCCGGCCCGCACCTGGATCGAGGCAGCGACCGGCGATGAGCTGGTCGCGGTGGTGGCCGAGGCCGATGCCGCCGCGGAGCAGACGCTCATCCTCGCCGGCGGTTCGAATGTGGTCATCGCCGATGCGGGCTTTCCGGGTACGGTCGTGCATGTCGGCAGCCGCGGGATCATCTCCCGGGAGGAGTTCTGCCAGACCGATCTGGCGGCCTGTGGTGGCGTTCTGGTCGAGGTGCAGGCCGGCGAGCCGTGGGACCGGTTCGTCGGTTGGACGGTGGCGCAGGAGCTCACCGGCGTGGAGGCCCTGTCCGGCATCCCTGGCGCTGTGGGCTCGACGCCGATCCAGAACGTCGGTGCCTACGGTCAGGAGATCAGCCAGACCCTGTGGAATGTCCGCACCTGGGACCGACAGGAGCGGCGCTACCGCACCTTCCCGAACGTCGACTGCCGCTTCGGCTACCGCACCTCACGTTTCAAGGCCGAACCCGGGCGGTTCATCGTGGTCTCGGTGACCTTCCAGCTCCGTCAGGGGGACACCTCCGAACCGATCCGCTACGCCCAACTCGCCGAACGCCTCGGCGTGGTGGTGGGCC
>JBKEBV010000006.1:0-1575 GCA_047973315.1 Propioniciclava sp. | reverse complement strand
CGGCTCCTGACCACGGGGACACCGCCCGGCTGGACGAGTTCGGGCCCTACGTGATGGTCGACCGCGACCACTGGGCGGCGCGGGCCAGCAGCATGCCGGTGGACGTCAGCGAGGAGACCCTCGCCCGGGTCCGGTCACGCCTGGACACCATCGACCGCGCCCAGGTCCGCGACGTCTATCTGCCGCTCACCGAGTTGATCAACCACTACGTGGAGAACACCTCCAAGCTGTACAGCCGGATGCACGATTTCCTGGAACTCGGGGTGGGGCGGACCCCGTTCGTCATCGGCGTGGCCGGGTCGGTGGCGGTCGGCAAGTCGACGACCTCACGCCTGCTGCGGGAACTGTTGGCCCAGCTTCCCGGGCATCCCCGGGTGGACCTCATCACCACCGACGGTTTCCTCCACCCCAACGCCGAACTGGACCGGCGCAGCCTGATGAACCGCAAGGGTTTTCCGGAGAGTTACGACCGTCTCGCGCTGCTCCAGTTCGTCATGGACGTCAAATCGGGCGCCGCCGAGGTGACCGCGCCGGTGTACAGCCATCTCACCTACGACATCATTCCCGGCGAGCACGTCACCATTCGCCGACCCGACATCCTCATCGTCGAAGGACTCAACGTGCTGCAACCTGCCCGCCGCCGTCCGGACGGATCCGTGGCGCTCGCCCTGAGCGATTTCTTCGACTTCACCGTCTACGTCGACGCCGCCGAGGCCGATCTGCGGTCGTGGTATCTCACCCGGTTCATGGCGCTACGGGAGACGGCCTTCCGCGACCCCCGGTCCTATTTCACCCGGTACGCCCAGATGGAGGTGCGCCAAGCGGTCGCCTACGCCGAGGGCATCTGGGACACCATCAACGGACCGAATCTCCGGCGGAACATCCTGCCCACCCGGGGCCGGGCCACCGCGATCCTCCGCAAGAACGCCAGCCACGACATCGACTGGATCCGTATCCGGCGGGTGTGAGCTCGTGACCCGGCGGCGGTCGCCGTCCCGGCAGGGGCGTCGCGAGTTCCGGCAGGAGGTCACGCCGCCCGACCACCCCCGGGGGGTCGACCTCACCGATCACGGTATGTGGCGAGCGGGGATCCGACCTGGCGCACCTGAGCGTCCTGGTGTTCCGCCGATCGGCGACCTTCTCAGGCCTCCGCGCCCGACGCAGGCACCCCGCGCGTGCGGCGGGAGTCGATGCCGTTGATGACGAGCAGCGGGCCCGGCGCCACGATGACGACGGTCAGGACGAACCACACGTCGGTGAAGAAGCTCGTCATCCCGTTCAGCAGGGCGCTGGCCCAGATGACCGCCGAGCCCCACGCCAGGGCGACCCAGTGCCGCAGCCCCCACGTCCGGGAGGCGTGCGCGATGCCGTGGGGCAGGAGACTTCCGACCACGAGCGCGACGGCGAGCAGGACCCCCATGGCCGCCATCATCACCTCTCCCTGGGTGACGGCATAGGCCATCAACAAGGTGGCGACGGCGATCAGGAAGTTCCCGCGGCGGGTCTGCTCGGTAGGTGGCTCGGAGGGTTGCAGCGTCAGGCTGTCGTGGGCACGCGCAGCCACCACCAAGAACG
>JBKEBV010000180.1:0-2241 GCA_047973315.1 Propioniciclava sp. | reverse complement strand
GGGTAGGCGGCGGTTCCTTGGTAGTCCCAGGTGGCATCCGGTGCCGACGTGAGTCTGGCTTCGCTCAGTTCTTCTCCTTGGAGGCCGCAGATGCTCGCAGTCCCTCCGGCGACGGCGGGCTCGGTCGTAGCTGTAGCCGAGGATGTGTTGGTGGTTGGTGTTGGTTCGGGTTCGTCGTTGCGGGTGGCGTTGACGATGCCGATCGTGGTGCCCAGGACTACGATGAGTGCGATCACGGCGGCGGCGGCGATGGATCCTGGTCGTGTGAACGGGTTCTGCTGTTCTTCGTTCTTTTCCATGGGGGTTGGTCTGTTTAGGTGGCGATGACGCCGGCGAGGGCCATGCCGATGCGGCCGGCGTGTTCCCCGCCTTCGCCGCGGCGGGACTGGATGGCCATCATCGCGCCGCCGATGATGATGCCCAGCACGCAGATGATGAGCCCGATCATTTGGCCCAGCCCAGGATCGATGTGATCCCTTCGGTTCCGGGCGGTTGTACCGGGTCAGGGTCGGGAATCTGCATGGGGATGAGTGCGACGAAGTCAGCGATCGCGGTCAGCAGGGGCATGCTCATGGGGATGGGGTTCCTTTCTTAGGTGGTGCTGGTGGCACCAGGGTGGGTCAGGGTGTGTAGTTCGTCGATCAGAGCTCGTACGTTACGGGGCGCATCGGTCAATTCTGGGGTTTCGCCCATCCGCCAGGCTTCGATCCAGCCGATCGTCCACATGCGGGGCACGCCGCCAGCGACGAGCTGCGCGAACTCCCGCAATGGCCGCGGGAGCTGTCCTGGCGCGTCGGCCACGACAACGAGGCCGAGCAGATCGATATGCGGGAGACCGCCGGCGGCCCACTGGGTCGCGGCCGCCTGGGCTGCTTCCAGGCCTCGCATGTTCGACCGAGCGGTTAGCACGACCCGGGCACGCTCTTCTCCGGGTGGTGTGGGCCATTGGTGCTCGGCCGCGGCCCAGTCCGGCACCAGCGCGGCCAGGCTCGATTCCGCGGCACCGCCGTGGACGCCGAGCCACCACAACGGTGCAGCCATCGGCTGCTGGGCCACGGGCAGTGCGCTCAGGCCGTCGGGTAGGCGCATGCCGCGTTGCGGGGCAGACGGGCCAGTTCGAGGCGTCGCGGGTGACGCCGGAGCTACGACCGGAGCTGGTTCCGGTTCGGGTGGACCCGATAGCCAGGGGTTGCTACCCGACATGATCCGACACCTTCCCCGATAATGGTTACTCACGATCCTTCACGGTCAGTATAGCCACATTGAGGGACCATGCCACCAAAGGAGTATGTTTGATGCGGTGCAAGTGTTTTTACCCTCTTACACAGATTTTAGCTATGATGTCGGCATGTGGGCCGGAGTGCAGGTGCTTCCAATGAGTGATGGCCTTGACGCGCTCTTCGAATACTGCGACCCAACACTGACACCCGCGCACGTGGCCGAGTAACTTGGGATGCACACACAGGGCGACTACCACGGGCTACGCGACGTTCTCCTTCCAGGCTACAAGATCGGCAAGACCTTGTTCAACCTGCGCGACGACCTCAAAGCGACTCTGCGCCAAGCATCGAACCGGAAACAGGCTCCACCGGACGACGAGAAGGGATGACATGAGACGGGCAGCAGTAGTGGGCATCATCGCCATTGGCGGGTTGAGCTTGGCCGGATGCACCGGCCAGACCACGCCCGCGACCACGGCGCCGACGGTGAGTCCATCGAGCGTGAGCCCGTCTATACCTGACGCCGGTCAGTTCACTCCCCCGCCCACCGGCCTCATCGACGAGGACACCGGTGAAACCGTCACACCCGAGCAAGTGCCCGAATGGGACGACGCGTCCCGTGCCGCGGTCATCGATGCCGCCGAGGCCGCCATGGCGGCGTTCGCGCGGCCCGACCTGGACTACGACACCTGGTGGGGCGGCGTGGAGCCGCTGCTCACTCAGGCGGCGGCCGAAGACTACGCTTGGGTTGATCCGGCCAACATTCCCGTCACGCGGGTGACCGGTGACGGGTTCATCGTCAACGACACCAGCGTGTACGTGGCCACCGTCGAAGTCCCGACCGACGCGGGCCGCTACCAGGTTCTCCTCAGCCGCACCGACGCCACCACCGGGTGGCTCGTGGAGCGGTTCACCCCGATCGAGGACGCCGGCTAGACATGCCGCAACGCACGTCAGGGGTTCTGATCATCGCCGGACTGATCCCGGCGCTGCTGCTGGGTTTCATCTTCAGCATCGTCCT
>JBKEBV010000176.1:0-3828 GCA_047973315.1 Propioniciclava sp. | reverse complement strand
ACGCCGCAGCAGCAGACGCGCTGGGCCATCCATGCGAGTTGGTTCGGGAGGGTGGGAGCGTGTCGAAGGCAAGGCCAACACCAGGACGCCGGAGCAGCGCCGGCCACCCGGAGGCCGAGCGCGACCGGGGGACGGTCCCCGCCTGTGAAGGTCTTCCTGGAGGAGAACTGCGGGTGACACGCGGACACCCGCTCAGCTCTGTCGTGTTGGGGTACACCCCAACGCCACGGAAAAGCGGTGAACCGCTCTCGCGTGGCATAAGGGTGTCCTGCAATGTTTTGCAACGGTTCTGTGTGACCCTCTAGACATGGCACCACGTGGACAGACCGTCGGATACGTGCGCGTCTCCTCCGACGACCAGAATCTGGCCCGCCAGGTCGAAGCACTGGGCGAGGTGGACCGACTCTTCGAAGAGAAGGTCAGCGGCGGATCTCGATCACAGCGGGTCGCTCTGGCGGACTGCATCGCCTACGTCCGAGACGGTGACACCGTTCGAGTGGCCTCGATGGACCGACTCGCGCGATCCACGATCGACCTGCAGCAGATCGTCGACGAGCTCGTCGCCAAGGGCGCAAGGGTCGAGTTCGTTCATGAGGGCCAGACGTACAGCCGGGGGTTGTTGATGTTGCAGATCCTCGGTGCGTTCGCCGAGTTCGAACGCAACCTCATTCGTCAGCGCCAAGCTGAAGGGATCCGACTGGCGCGAGCTGCAGGCAAGTACAAGGGCCGCGCCAAGGTGCTCTCGGATGACCAGGTGACCTGGGCGGTTGAGCGCTTCGCCGCTGGTGTGCCGAAGGCCCGTGTTGCGCGGGATCTCGGCGTTGACCGCTCGACCCTCTATCGGGCGATGCGAGACGCAGCTCAGGAGGCGGGCTGAGTCTCGTCGTCGGAGGGTGCTGCAGGTGCGCGGAGGGCCTGCTTGATGTCTTCGACCGCGGTCTCGTGGTCGGCTCCTGCTCTGGGTCGGGCAAACGGACGGGTTTCTGGGTGGGGTGGCCCTTTTGGTGGCAGATTGTTTGGGTGTTCTGCACGCGGGGGAGGCTTTGATGGATGCCGGTGATCGGTCAGCGTTGGTTGATGGTCTTGCGACTGCGGCGGTAGCAGCGTTGGCGGTGGCGAATCCGCTGGCCGGTGCTGCTGCTTCGGTGGGTCTTCCTTTGTTGCGGCGGGGTATCGACAGGCATTCCAAAGCTGCGGAGTTACGCCGACGGATTGTGTTGACGGTGACCGCCTGGGCGAAGTCGGAGCACCTCCCCGATGCGGATATCACCGCTGGTTTGACGATCGCGACCTACACCGTCAATCGATACGGCCTGATGGAGTCCGAGTACCGCGACCTGGACTACGACCCTCCGAAGGGCACTGAGGAGGTCATTGACCGCGCGAGCCGCGTTGAGCCTGATTGGGCTGTCGGTTCGGGTGGGGAGGACGTGGCGCATGTGGTGGCCCGTCGTGCGATCCGGGAGGTGTTTTCCGCGATCACTCGTTCGCATCGGGTCGAGGCGAGGTTGCTGGCTGCCATCCGGAAGGAAGCGGGAGAGGTACAGCAACAGTTCCGCGTTCTCCGCCTGGCGGTCGATGACGTCCGGCAGGATGTGGGCGCGTTGACACGCTCGTTGATCGCGGGTGCTGAGGTCGGTGACGTGATCGCCTATTTGGATCAGCGGATCCGGGATTGGGACGCGACCCCGTGGTTTGGGTCGAAGCGTCCTTCCGAGATTGAGCGACGGTTGACGTGTCGAACCCGGGGCGAACAGCCTCGGGTGCTCGAGATGGGCGAAGCGGTGGAGCTGTTTGAGCATCTGGTGATACTCGGCGGGCCAGGTGCGGGGAAGTCGTGGTGTGCCCACCGGATCGCCCGGGAGGCCGCACTGAAGGCACTCGATCAGCTGCTGGCTGGTGTTGATCTGGGGGAGGTGGCGATCCCGTTGGTGACCACGTGGGAGTTGTGGTCCAAGGCAGGGTCGGGGGACGTGCGAACGTCGTTGATTGAGGCTTCGTTCGACCCGCGGCTCGGGGTGGGTGACCTGGGTGACGTTGGAGTTGTCGCTCGGTTGAAGCGAACTCTGGGTCGATCTGACAAGGTGCTGGTGGTGGTCGATTCGTTGGATGAGGCGAGCGACAAGTCCGGTGCGGTCGGGCGGGTCACCAGTTTGGAGGCCCTTCGGGGGTGGCGGACAGTGGTCACGAGTCGTGAGGGCGCTTGGGATGCCAAGCAGGCAACCCGTGACCGCACCGAGAGTGTCGCGGTGTTGGAGCCACTGGATTGGGACGCCGACATTGTGCCGTTCATCAGCGCGTGGTTCGCCGAGGACAAGGCCCGGGGTGGCGCGCTGGTTGCGCGGATCGAGAGGGATCGTCGCCTGAAGTCGGCGGCGCGGATCCCGCTGCTGCTCTCGTTTTACTGCTTGGTCGCTGGGGATCGCCCCACCGGGAAGGACTTCCCGGCCCGGCCGGGTGATCTGTACCGGGAGGTGGTTGACCGGCGGTTGAAGGGGGATTGGAAGGACGGCGCTTCGCTGGAGGACCTGCTTGCGGCGCGCGCGTGGCTCACAGGTTCAGCCTGGGAGGCCGTGGAGCACGCAACCACCCCGGCTGGTCTGGGGGACTGGGGTGAAACGTTTGAACCCAAGAACAATCCGAGTCCCGAGATCCGGTCCGCCGTTGATCATGTGGCACCGGTCCAGCACGGACGAGCGCGGCGCTTCCGCCACCGCACCCTTTTGGAGTACTGCGTGGCTGGGCATATTGCGACGTTGAGCGTCGAAGATGCCGCCGACGTCCTGTTTCCGCATTTGTGGTGGGACCCGGACTGGGAGGTCGCCGCGCCGGCGGCAATTGCGGCCCATCCAGACCGGGACCGGCTACTCAATGAACTTCTGAGACGGGGCGAGCGTTCCGCGGATTTGCCGGGGCATGTGGAAGTTCGGGCTGAACTGGATCGGTTCCTGCTGCGGGTGTGCGCAGAGACACAGCCGAGCGACTGGAGTCACAGCTGCGGCCAACAACTGGAGGAAGTACGTCTCGCAGCCGTCCACCAGAACACCGCATCCTTCCGGGACACCATGCATTGGGGCAACCGCGACGGACGCCTCTCGGCGGCCCTGCTCGAAAGGCTGCCGGACGCTAAAGGGTGGGAGGTGGGCGGTCTGGTGGACGGTTTGGTGGGTTTGGGTCCGTCGGATGTGGAGCGGGCGGCGGCCCGGGAGGCTGTGATCGCCAGGCTGCCGGACGCTAAAGGGTGGGAGGTGGGCGGTCTGGTGGCTGGTTTGGTGGGTTTGGGTCCGTCGGATGAGGAGCGGGCGGCGACCCGGAAGGCTGTGATCGCCAGGCTGCCGGACGCTGACCGGTGGGAGGTGCGTGCTCTGGTTGTCGGGGTACGTCGGTTGTCGTCTCCGGAGGAGTGGGCGGAATGGCTCCATACTGCATGATCTTGGCGGAGCGACTCCCTGACGTCGGCAGAGCTTTGGCGGGCGCGATCCGGCGATGAGAGTTGCGGCGAGCCAGCCGGTGAGGAGCCAGGGTCCGTAGGCGTGGCGGTCGCTTTGGCGGTGGGTGTAGGCCCAGATGGCGGCGGTGAGGGTGCCGATCAGGAGGGCGGCCCAGGGTGTCCAGATGGCGAGGGGTGTGGTGGTGAGTCCGGTGAGTCCGGCGAGGCGGATGTCGCCGTGGCCGAGGTGGTGGGGTCGGAGTTTGTGGAGTGCCCAGAAGAGTGTGTAGCAGCCGAGTCCGCCGAGGATCCCGGCTAGGAGGAGCCAGGGGTTGTGTTGGAGGTAGGCGGCAGCGCTGAGGCCGATTCCAGCTGCGGCGGTGGTGGTGATGGTGGGG
>JBKEBV010000152.1:0-11523 GCA_047973315.1 Propioniciclava sp. | reverse complement strand
GTACAACCCCGATGTGGTGCAGGCCTACGCACCGAACCTGACCGGCTACACGGTGCGCGGCGACCGGGCGATCCGGTTCCGCACCGCCGAGTTGCCCTGACCGATCCCGACTGGCTGCTGGGCCGCGCCATGGAGGTGGCGAACCGCGAAGAGCTGTACGCCCACGCCGCCCATCCGTACACGACCGCGCTGATGTCGGCGATCCCCCACATCGATCCGGTGGTCGAACGCAACCGGGAACGGATCGTCCTGGTCGGCGACGTCCCCTCACCGCTGAACCCGCCCACCGGCTGCGTCTTCCGCACCCGGTGCCCGATCGCGCTGGAGGCCTGCGCCTTCGACGTTCCCGCCCCGGTGTTGCTCTCGGAGACCCGTTCCGCCACCGTACGGGGACAAACTGGTGAACCTGCCGCGCTATCTGGCCGCGCACGACCGCACCACGGTGATGTGGGATGTCGCCGTCGAGGACTATGGAACCGAGCAGGACCAGACCGCCGAGGAGATCGTCCGCGGCACCGTGGACGGCGTCGCTCCTGGATCGATCATCCTGGTCCATCCCTGGCAGCGTCGGGCCACCACCCAAGCGGCACTGGCCCCGATGATCAGCCAACTCAAGGACGATGGGTACCGCTTCGTGACCGTGGACGAACTGCTCGCTCTGCGGAGCTGACGTTCCCCGACCTCCGTCCCGCCCTTCCACCCTTCAGCGGAGGACCGCCGGAGCCCGGATCAATCAACCCCGGTGAGCCCTCCCGAGGACGGGGGCTTTTCATTATGCGCATAATCGGCCAATCTCCCTGAGAGTAGCTCCGCAGAGAGGCCCGCAATGTCGCAGGCAAGCAGCACGTCCCGACCCCCGGCCCGGGTGCGCCAGTCCGATGTCGCCCGGGCGGCCGGGGTGTCGCAGGCCACCGTCTCGGTTGCGCTCACCGACCCCCGGTCGGGCACCACCCGGATTCCGGACCACACCCGGGACCGGGTCCGGGCGATTGCCACCGAACTCGGTTATGTCGTGAACCCGGCGGCCCGCAGTCTCAGTGGTGGACGGAACCGGCTGCTCGGTGTCCACACCTTCGAACCGGCCTTTCCCGTCGACGCCCACGACTTCTATCAGGAGTTCCTGGTGGGCATTGAACGGGGCGCCGAGTCGGCGGGCTATGACCTGCTGCTGTCGACGAGCGCCACCGGGCCCGGACGCCGGCGCAGCGTGTACGCCGGCGGGGTGAATCGGCTGGCACTGGCCGATGGCAGCATCCTGCTCGGCCGCAAGAGCGACCCCGGCGACCTGGCCCGGCTGGTCGCCGAGAGCTTCCCCTTCGTCTTCATCGGACGCCGCGAGTTCCCCGCCGCCGGCGTCTCGTTCGTGACCGCCGACTACCACCGAGCGACCACCGACGTGCTGCAACGGCTGGTGGCACTGGAGCATGACCGGATCGCCTATGTCGGTCGCGAGCAGCCACTGGCCCCCGATCTGGAGCGGCGCCGGGCCTGGGAGGACTTCGCGCCGTGGCTCCGCGCTGGCCGGTTGTTCCCCTCGGAGAGCGGCCTGACCATCCGGCTGGCACGGGCCCTCCTGGGTGAGGGATTCACCGCTGTGGTGCTGGAGGCTCCCGAACAGGGTGTCTCGGCCCTGACCTCGTGTCAGCACGCGGGCATCGACGTTCCCCATGACCTGTCGATCGCGATGCTGGGAAACCTGCCCTCGGTCACCGACACCTCCGGAATCACCGGCTTCCGGATTCCCCGCCAGTCGATGGGGATGGCCGCCGTCGAACTGCTCATCGATCGGCTCGAGCACCATCCCGACGCGATCCGCTCGGTTCAACTCCCCTGTCCCCTCGAACAGGGGCACACCACCACCCGTCCAGGAGGCACCCGATGACATCGATCCACTGCGACATCGCCGTGATCGGCGGTGGGTTGGGCGGCGTTGCTGCTGCTCTGGCCGCCGCCGAGGCCGGACAGACGGTCGTGCTCAGCGAGCCCACGATCTGGCTCGGCGGACAGCTCACCTCCCAGGCGGTACCGCCGGATGAGCATCCGTGGATCGAACAGTTCGGCTGCACAGCCCGCTACCGCCGACTCCGCGAGAACATCCGCCGTTACTACCGCACCTGGTATCCGCTCACCGAAGCGGCCCGGGCCGACCGGGCGCTCAATCCCGGCCAGGGCAAGGTCAGCAAACTGTGTCACGAGCCGCGGGTGGCGGTGGCGGTGCTGGAGGCGATGATCGCCCCCTGGGCGGCCAGCGGCCGGATCCGTGTCCTTCTGGGCCACCGGCTGATCGCCGCCGCCACCGACGGGGACCGGATCACCGCGGTGCAGTTGGACGGCGGCGACGAGCTGGTCGAGGTGACAGCTGCCTACTATCTGGACGCCACCGAGACCGGGGATCTGGTGGCCTTGTCCGGCACCGAGTATGTGACCGGATGCGAGGCCCGCGCCGACACCGACGAGCCGCATGCGAAGACGGTGGCCGAACCCGACAACATGCAGGCGGCCTCGGTCTGTTTCGTCCTGGAACATCGCGCCGGCGAGGACCACACCATCGACCGACCGGCAGCGTACGACCACTGGCGCGCTGTCGAACCGCCCAACTGGAGCGGACGGCTGTTGAGCTGGACAGCACCCAACCCACGGACCGGTGAGCCGATGACCCGCACGCTCATCCCCAACCCGGCCGACAGCGGGCCGGTGGTCGCCGACCAGAGCCGGGATCCCGGCGACAAGGATCTGTGGCTGTTCCGACGGATCGCAGCCCGGTCAACCTTCACCCCGGGATTCCTGACCTCCGATGTGACCCTGGTCAATTGGCCGATGATCGACTACCTCGAGGGATCGGTCTTCCACGACACCGATCCCAGCATCGCCGCCGGTCACCTCGCCCGGGCGAAGCACCTCAGCCTGTCGATGCTGTACTGGATGCAGACCGAGGCCCCTCGGCTCGACGGCGGCACGGGACTACCCGGGCTCCGGCTGCGGGGCGATCTGGTGGGCACCGATGACGGCCTGGCCATGGCGCCCTATATCCGCGAGGGTCGGCGGATCCGCGCGCAGTACACGATCTGTGAGCAGGACCTCTCCCAGGCCGTCCGCGGGGATCGTGGCGCGGTCCGCTACCCCGACTCGGTCGGCGTCGGCAGCTACCGCATCGACCTGCATCCCTCCACCGGCGGCGACGGCTACCTTGACATTCCCAACTCCCCCTTCGAGGTGCCGCTGCGGGCCCTGCTGCCCCGCCGGGTCACCAACCTGATCGCCGCAGGGAAATCGTTGGGCACCACCCACATCACCAATGGCTGCTACCGGCTGCACCCGGTGGAATGGAATATCGGCGAGGCCGCCGGTCTGCTCGCCAGCCACTGCCTGGCCGAGAGCTGTCCCCCCGCGGCCGTGGCTGAGAGCCCGGCGCGGTTCGATGACTTCGCCCGGGTCCTCGATCGCCACGGAGTCGAACGGCACTGGCCGACGGTGACCGCCTACTGAGCCCACCAACCGATCCTCGGGAAGGAGGACCCCGATGACCCCCACCACCAAGCGCACCACAACGATCACCTATCAGGCGCAGGTCCGCACCGGCGTCGATGTCGTCGTTGTCGGTGCCGGACCCGCGGGCATCGCCGCGGCATTGGCGGCTGCCCGCCAAGGTGCCCGCACCCTCCTCGTCGAGCGCTACGGTCACGTCGGCGGCAACCTCACCGCCGGCCTGGTCGGGCCGTGCATGACGTCGTTCAGCCTGGACGGCTCCACCCAGCTGATCCAAGGGATCTTCGACGAACTGGTCACCGCCCTGGAGCAGCGTGGCCAGGCGATCCACCCCTCGAAGGTGCCCGCCGGCAGCCCCTATGCCGGCTACATCAGCTACGGTCACGACCGGGTCACCCCGTTCGAACCGGAGGCCATGCGCCTGTTGGCCACCGAGAAGCTCGCCGCCGCCGGGGTGGAACTCCTGCTCCACTCGACCTATCTGAGCCCCCTGATGGCCGACGGCGCAGTGACCGGAGTGGTGGTGGCCAACAAGTCCGGGATCCAGAGTGTCGCCGCCACCGTGACCCTCGACTGCACCGCCGACGGTGACGTCGCCGCCTCGGCCGGCGCAGCGGTCCGTCAGGGCCGCGACGGGGACCGACTCACCCAGCCGATGACGCTGTTCTTCCGGGTGGGCGGCGTCGATGACGCCGCCGTGGATGACTACGTCGGCCGTCACCCCGAGGACCGTCGACCCTTCGCCGGCATCGTCGAGCGGGCCCGGACTGCGGGAACGTTCACCATTCCTCGACGAGGGATCGGGCTCTACCGCACCCTCCACCGCGGGGTCTGGCGCATCAACACCACCCGGATTCAGGACGTCGACGGAACAGATGTCGATGACCTGACCCGCGCCGAGGTTGAGGGTCAGCGTCAGGTCAGCGAGCTGATGGACTTCTTCCGGGCGCACCTTCCCGGATTCGGTGCCGCGGTCCTGGTCGATATCGCGGCGACCATCGGCGTTCGCGAGACCCGCAGGATCGTCGGCGACTACACCCTCACGCTGGCCGATCTGCAGTCCGGACGCCGGTTCGATGATGTCATCGGCCTGTGCGGTTATCCGGTGGACCTGCACAGCCCCACCGACGCCGGCGGCGGGGTGCGGGAGGATCTTCGCACCGCCAACGCCTATCAGATCCCGTTCCGCTGCCTGGTTCCCCGCGACATCGACGGCCTGCTCGTCGCCGGCCGATGTGTCTCAGCGACCCATGAGGCGCTCGGGGCGATCCGGGTGATGCCGCCTGCCTTCGCCATGGGCGAGGCGGCCGGGGTCGCCGCCGCGACCGCCGTCCGGGCCCGGATCCGACCCCGCGACATCGACATCACCGACCTGCAGGGCCGGCTGCGCGCGGCCGGGGCCTACCTGGGTGAGGAGCACTGACATGGTCGCCTATGCCATCCGCCGACTGCTGCAGGCGCTGTTCGTGTTGTGGGGCGCGGTCAGCATCGTCTTCATCGTGGTGCGCGCGGTCCCCGGCGACCCCGCCGCCCTGCTGCTGGGCCCCTCAGCGACCCGGGAGCAGATCGCGCAGGCCCGGGAGACGATGGGCCTGAACGATCCGCTGGGCGTGCAGTACCTCCACTACCTCGGCGATGTCGCCCTGTTGAGGTTCGGCGACTCCACCCGGCTGGGAGGTCCGGCCATGGCGGCAGTGCTGGAACGGCTGCCGGCCACCTTGTCCCTGGCAGCGGCCGCGATGCTGATCACTCTGCTGATCGGATTCCCGCTCGGCGTCTGGGCCGCGCGCCACCGCCGAGGTGTCGTCTCCACGATCGTGTCGACGGCCTCGCTCGCCGGTCAGGGGATGCCGCAGTTCTGGGTCGGGATCATGCTGGTGCTGATCTTCGCCGAGCGGCTGCGCTGGCTCCCCGCCTCCGGCTTCACCTCCTATGCCAGCCTGATCCTCCCCGGCGTCGCGCTCGCGCTACCGTTCATCGGCTGGTTGACCCGATCGGTGCGCAGCAGCGTGATCGACGAACTGGGGCACAACTACGTCCGCACCGCCCGCTCCAAGGGCCTGTCCGCCCGGGCGGTCTTCTACGGCCATGTGGTGCGCAACACCCTGGTCCCGATCGTCACCGTGATCGGCCTGCTGCTGGGCATCTTCATCGGCAGCGCGGTCATCGTCGAGGTCGTCTTCGCCTGGCCGGGAGTGGGGCGACTGCTGATCGACGGCATCACCTTCCGTGACTATGCGGTGGTCGAGGCCGCCGTCACCGTGATCACCGCGGTCTACATCTTCCTCAATCTCGGCGTCGACCTGCTCTACACCTCCATCGACCCCCGCATCCGTTACGGAGGAGCCCGCTGATGAGCACGCCTGTTCTGACCGACCCTGCGTCGGCCGCGCCCGAGCCGCAGCAGACCACCGCACCCCGGCGGCACCGGTGGCGACCCCGCGTGGTCATCCCGCTGACCATCATCATCGGATTCGCGCTGATCGGCCTGATCGGCCCGATCCTGCTTCCCTATGACCCCACAGCCTCCCAGGTCGCCGACCGGCTCAGACCCCCCGGCAGCACCCTGACCGACGGGTCGGTGGCCTGGCTGGGCACCGATCAGGTCGGCCATCCGCTGCTGCAGCAGCTGGTGGCCGGCGCCCGGATCTCGCTGTTGGTCGCCTTCGCCACGGTGTTGATCGGCGGCGCCATCGGCCTGCTGCTCGGGATGGTCGGCGGCTACTTCGGCCGTTGGATCGATGCCGTCATCGGCCGTATCGGCGACATTCAGCTGGCCTTCCCCAGCATCCTGCTCGCCATCCTCATCGCCGGGGTGCTCGGGCCCAGCGTGATCAATGTGATCATCACCCTGGCCGTCACCCGGTGGGTGGTCTTCGCCCGGATCGTCCGCGCCTCCACCCTGGTGGCAAGCTCGTCGGAGTCCGTCGACGGGGCCCGGGTCATCGGCGTCGGCAACCCGCGGATCCTGCGCCGCTACATCCTGCCCGAGACCATCGGCCCACTGCTGGTCGCCGCCACCGTCCAGGTCGGGCAGATGGTCATCGCCGAGGCCTCGCTGAGCTTCCTCGGCCTCGGTGTACCGGTCTCGCAGGCGAGTTGGGGATCGACCATCGCCAACGGACGCGACTATCTGGGCACCGCCTGGTGGATCAGCACCTTCCCCGGCCTGTTCATGGTCGTGCTGGTGATCGCCGTCGGCGTCCTCGGCGACGCCTTCCACCACGACTCCGACGTCAAGGTCGCCATGTGAGCGGCCACAACGTACCCGTCGAACACCACACAAGGAGATGAGCATGTCCCATCCGACCCGACCCACCATCGGCCGTCGCCAACTGTTGACCACCACCGTCTTCGGCAGTGCCGCCGCCTTCGCCCTCGCCGGCTGCGGGATGACCGACGACACTCCGACCAACGGCGGCGCCGGTTCGGGAGCCGCGGATGCGGGCACCCTGACCGCCGCCTACGCCCGGGAGATCATCTCGCTTGACCCGCACGGATCCAGCGATGTCGACGAAGGCACACTGATGGCCTGCCGCCACATCTATGACTCGTTGGTCGTCCGCGACGGCGAGGACATCGTCGGGAGTCTGGCCACCGAATGGACCCAGCCCGATGACCTCACCTGGGTGTTCACCCTCCGCGAGGGGGTGGCGTTCTCCGACGGCACCCCGCTGACCGCCGAGGACGTCAAAGCGTCCCTGGAACGGATCGCCGCCTCCGAAACCCCGCAGGCCGCGCTGTGGGCCGCGCTGACCGGGGTCGAGGCGTCCGGTTCAACCGTCACGATCCGCACCAGCGAACCGCTGGGCACCACCTTGTCGAACCTGACACTGCTGTTCATCGTCCCGGCCGCGAAGCTCGACGACCCGGCCTTCTTCAACGCGCCCATCGGCAGCGGCCCCTTCCTGGTGGAGTCGTTCACACCGTCGGACCATCTGCACCTGGTGCCCAACGCCGACTACTGGGGGCCGGCGGCGGTGCCCACCCGGATCGAGATCCCCTATATCCCCGAGGTCTCCACCCGGTTGACCGAACTCAAGAGCGGCAACGTCGATCTGACCTGGACGGTGCCGCCGGATCAGATCGAGGCTCTGTCGGATGCCGACGGGGTCCGGGTCGAGATCACCGACAGCTGGGTCTACTACTTCAACTGGTTCAACTGCAGCCGGGAACCCTTCACCGATGCCCGGGTACGCCGGGCGATGTGGCACGCCTTGGATGTGCCCACGGTCGTCTCCTCGTTGTTCGGGCAGACCGCGACGGTGGCCACCGCCCCGATCCCGCCGACGGTGTTCGGCTCGGCACCGCAGCAGCCCTACGCCTACGACCCGGACCGGGCCACCGCCCTGCTCGCCGAGGCCGGCCTCAGCGACGGTTTCTCGGTGTCGCTGATGTGGAGCCTGGGCTCGGCCCCACAGATCAAATCCGTGGCCCAGGCCTTCGCCGGATACTGGTCCACGATCGGGGTGACGGTCGAGATGGAGGAGCTGGAGCAGGCGACCTGGCTCAACCGGCTGCTCGCCCTCGACTGGGATATGGACCTGCAGAGCAACAGCGTCACCACTGGCGACGCCGACTACTCCCTGGGTCGGCTCTACACCAGCACCGCCAACCGGAACGGCTATGCCAACCCGGACCTCGACGCGACCCTGGCCGCGGCCCGTGCGGAAACCGACCAGGAGGCCCGCAAGGGCCTGTATGCCGAGGCCTGCCGAATCATCTGGGACGAGGCGGTCGGCGTGTTCCCGATGGATCTGACCGCCAACTACGGCCTGCGGGAGTCGGTACAGAACTTTGTCCCGGCAGCGAACAACCAACCCATGCTGACCGAGGTCCGGGCGTGAGCCTGACCGCCGCCGATCCCGACAACGCGGCGCTGCTGGAGGTGTCGGATCTGCGGATCGCGTACACCTCCACCAGCGGCGTCGTCGACGTCGTCCGGGACGTCTCCTTCCGGGTGAAGCGCGGCGAGACGGTCGCCCTGGTCGGGGAATCGGGCAGCGGGAAGAGCACCATCGGTCTGGCCATCATGGGGCTGCTGCCCCCGGCCGGATCGGTGACCGCGGGCACGGTGAGGTTCGAGGATCAGGATCTGGTCGGGCTGTCGGAGGACCGGTGGCGCCGGCTCCGCGGCGCGGAGATCTCGATGGTTTTCCAGGATCCGTTGAGTGCCCTCAACCCGGTCCTCACCGTAGGCCGCCAGATCGCCGAGGTGTTCACCGCGCACCAGCAGATGTCGGCCGCAGAGGCGCGGGAGAAGACGCTGGAGTTGCTGCGCCGGGTGCGGATGCCGGACCCCGAGCAACGGTTCAAGCAATATCCGCAACAGTTCTCCGGCGGCATGCGGCAGCGGGTGGTCATCGCGATGGCGTTGGCCCTCAACCCCCGGCTGATCGTGGCCGACGAGCCGACCACAGCGCTGGATGTCACGGTGCAGGAACGGATCATGGACCTGCTCGACGAGCTCATCAGCGACCAGGAATCCGGGCTGCTGCTGATCACCCACGACCTGGCCGTGGTCGCGGACAAGGCCGACCGGATCTATGTGCTGTACGCCGGGCAGGTCATGGAGAGCGGTCCGATCCGTGCGGTCTACGACGCCCCGGCGAACCCCTACACCCTGGGCCTGCTCAGCTCGGTGCCGGTCCCCGATCAGGTCGGACGCGCCCTGGATCCCATTCCCGGATCACCGCCGGATCCGGCGACCCTGGGGCCGGGATGCCCGTTCGCGCCCCGGTGCGACGTCGCCGCAGACCGGTGCATCCGGGAGAACCCGCCGCTGGTTGAGATCGCTCCCGGCCGGTTCAGCGCTTGTCATTTCGCCAAGGAGGTGGCCACCGATGGCCGAACCGTTGCTGCGCGTCCGTGACCTGGTGACCTCGTTCCCGACCCAGAGCGGTGGGATCTTCCGCCGGGGCGAGCTCCGGGCCGTGGCGGGGGTCTCCTTCGACATCGAACAGGGAGGCTCCCTGGGCCTGGTCGGTGAATCGGGATGCGGGAAGTCCACCGTGGCCCGCAGCATCGTCGGACTGGTCAGGCCCCGCTCCGGACAGGTGACCCTGCGCGGGCAGGCGATCGCCGGAGCCCGCGGGTCGGCGGCCGCTGAGGTCCGCCGGACCATCCAGATGGTGTTCCAGGATCCGTTCTCCTCGCTCAACCGCCGGATGACCGTTCGGGAACTGATCAGTGAACCCTGGATCGTCCATGCGGGAATCGAGCCGCGCGAGAACTGGGAGCGACGGACCACCGAACTGTTGGAGATGGTCGGCCTCAGCTCGCGGCACGCCGATCGGCGACCCACCCAATTCTCCGGTGGGCAATTGCAGCGGATCAGCATCGCCCGGGCGCTCGCGGTCCGGCCGCAACTGCTCATCGCCGACGAGGCCGTCTCGGCACTGGACGTCTCGGTGCAGGCCCAGATCCTCAATCTGTTGCAGGACCTGCGCGCCGAACTCGGGCTCACCCTGCTGTTCATCTCCCACGACCTGTCGGTGGTCCGCCACATCTGTGACCGGGCGGCGGTGATGTATCTCGGCAGAATCGTCGAGATCGGGCACCGGGACGCACTGTTCGACAACCCGGTCCATCCCTACACCCGCGCGCTGATGTCGGCCGCCCCGGACCTCTATCCGTGGCGGACCGAGCGTGCGCACCGCCCGCTGGACGACGGGGAGGTCCCCTCGCCGGCCCATCCGCCGTCCGGGTGCCGGTTCCGCACCCGCTGCCCGCTGGTGCAGGACAGTTGCGCCCGCGTGGAGCCCGCCCTGGTACCTGTCGGCCCCGACCACGAGGTGGCCTGCCCGGTGGCCCACCCGACGACCGCCCTGTCATCCCGAGGAGATGCCCATGTCTGAACCAACCGTGATCGCCCCCAGTACCTGGAGCTGTCTGCGTCCCGACACCTTCGCTGACACCGTCGCCCTGGTCACCGGAGCGGCCGGCGGGATGGGGTCACGCATCGTGCAGGCCTTTGCCGATCTCGGCGCCACCGTGATCGCCACCGACGCCGACCAGGCAGCCGTCGACCGCCTCGCCGATCAGGTCGGCGCATCGGTGCACCCCCGCCGGATGGACGTCACCAGCAGGGCCAGCGTGACGGAGGTCGTCACCGAGGCCGAGCAGTCCTTCGGCCGACTCGACCATGTGGTCACCTGCGCGGCCATCATCACCGCCACCCCCTTCGCCGCGATCACCGACGCCGACTGGCACCGGGTCTTCGACATCAACGCCTACGGCACCTTCGTCGTCGCTCAACAGGCACTGGCGATCATGCGGCAGCAGTCCGCCGGACATCTGGTGATCGTCGGCTCGGATGCCGGCAAGCAGGGCGGCGGTGGCCTGGTCGCCGACGCGGCCTACGCGGCGAGTAAGGCCGTCACGCTGTCGCTCACCAAGTCGCTGGCGCGGGAGTACTCCGGGTGCGGCATCTCGATCAATGCGCTCACCCCCGGCCCCACCGACACCCCCCTGCACCAGGGGCTGCCGAGCGAGGTGAAGGACCGGATCGCCGCTGGTCTGCCGATCCGGCGGATGGGCCATCCCGATGACATGGCTGCGGCAGTGATGTTCCTCTGCTCCCCCGCTGCCCGCTTCGTCTACGGGGCCTCGCTCAATGTGGATGGTGGTTCGCTGTTCGAATAGCGACCGGTCACCGGTGCCGTGGCAGCGGCTCCACGAGCGCCGCGTCCTCGCTGCGCAAGCCACTGCGCCCTCTGGTCGCGGAACTCCTGCACCACTGCAGCCTGGGTATCGCGGAGGACGGGATCTCGGGTTGCAGCGATGAACGACTCGGACAGCACCAGGGGTGAGTCACTCCCTACAGACTGCCGAGCCAGTAGCCGAGGAACGCGGCGGTCACGCCGAGGGCGAGCACCCCGAGGACGCGGGCCGCGGCGGGTCCCCGACGCTCACCACGGGTGAGGCGAACGGCTTCCACGCAGGCGGTGCTGAAGGTGGTGTATCCGCCCAGGAATCCTGTCCCCAGGACCTGCTTGAGGCCGGGATCTCCGGTGTGGAAGACGAACCATCCGGTGA
>JBKEBV010000093.1:0-9420 GCA_047973315.1 Propioniciclava sp. | reverse complement strand
TTTTTGTCGGGATGACAGGATTTGAACCTGCGACCCCTTGACCCCCAGTCAAGTGCGCTACCAAGCTGCGCCACATCCCGTTGTTCTGCTTCGATCCACTGCCGAGTCGTCACCAGGCGTGACCCAAGAAGGTGGGCGACCCAGCCGAGTCTCAGCTCGAACGGTCTCCGCCAGCGGCGGCTACCGACGACCTACCTTAGCGGGTTCCCTCCTCGATTGTCGCATCGAACGGGCAGTGGGAGCGCCAGGGTGCCCGCGTTCATGCGTCCACCGGGTGGTTCGGCTCCCGATGGGCACCGCGCTGGACAGCGGCCACTCCGGCGAGCAGCACCACACCGCCGGCCAGCTGCCAGCCGCCAGGCATCTGGCCGAGCAACAGCCACGCCCAGACGACAGCGAACATCACCTCGGTCAGCCCCACAAAGCTGGCGACCGTGGAGCCGAGCCGACGGGCGGCCACGAAGCCCGACAGGTAGGCCAACGCGGCCGCCACCACGACCAGTTCGAGCATGGGCACCCACCAGGGCACCCCCTGACCCAGCAGGACGACATCGCTGGTGGAGACCACCAGCGGCACTAGGCCCACCATGCCGGCAAGCCCGATGCCCACGGCTCCGACCCCCAGCCCGGCTGCGACGAACGCAACCGGCGGGACGGCATCTGTTTCGGCGGAAATTACGAAATAGGCTGCCATCCCGAACGCCGCCAACAACGCCCAGGCGATTCCCCGCAGGTCGACCGTTCCCAGATCTCCGGGATTCAGGATGATGACCAGACCGGTGAGGGCCACCACCATTCCGCCGAAGGCCAGCTGTGACGGGCGCCGCCGATGGCGCACCCACACCCACAGCACCACCAGCACCACGGCCAGATACTCCAGCAGCAGTGCCAGCCCGACGTCGATAAAGCGGATCGCATGGAAGTACCCGACCTGGGCCAACGCGCCACCCAGGAGCCCGTATCCGAGCACCTGCCGCCACCGCCGCGCCACCAGATGCCAGCGTCCGCGCAGCGCCAGCGCGGCAGGCCCCGCCAAGAGCAGAAAGGCGCCGCCCAGCCGGACGCTCACCGCCGCGGCCGGCGACCAACCGGCATCCAACAAGGGACGGGCGAAGGCGCCGGCGGTGCCGAACATTGCTGCCGAAATGAGTGCCATCACCCACCCGACTGCGCCCAGACGCACCCGGTGGTTCTCCTGGACGCCGGAGGCCTCCGCTACCGCTTCACCCATCAGACGTTCAGACCTCGCGCGCTGACCGGCCAGGTGTCGACCACTCCCCCGTCGGCGATGACGAACAGTTCCTCCACGAGATTGATCGCATTGCAGGCGTGATTGGGAACGACACGAACCACCGAGCCGAGTGGTGGCAGCGTCTTGGCACCGAGGTCGACCACCGCGTGATGTTCCGACAGCGACACCACCCGGGCGTCGGGATGGTCGAGCAGACGGCCCGAACCTGAGGCCCACGCCGGCCGGTCGGCGCCGAGGATCTTGCTGCCAGCATCCAGGACGAGCCGTCCACCCGCGTGCGAGATGACGGTGGCATGGCAGGTCAACGCGATGTCGGTGGCGCCGCAGGAGCCGAGTTCCCACTGCTGGGCGTCATTGACCACATACACCCCCGGGCGCACCTCGGTGGCGCCGGGGCCGGTCATCGCCAGACTGGGGGTCGACCCTCCGCTGATGACCGACGGCTCAATCCCCGCCTCCCGCAACGACCCGGCCGCGCGGGTCAGGGCATCGGTCTCGCACCGGGCGGCAGCCTCCCGCCCGCCCGGCGCATAGCTGTGTCCGGGAAAGGTGAACACCCCCTCGACCGGCAGCCCGGCTGCGACGGCGGCTCGGGCCAGCATCCCTGCGCGGTCAGGGTCGACACCGGTGCGGTGGTGGCCGGAATCGACCTCAACCAGGGCAGTGGCGCCGGTACCGACCATGCGCTCGGCGCCCGCGACCGAATCGATGCCGACCCGGATCCTCGTCCAGGGCGGTAACCGCCGCAGCCGGGCGTGCTTGTCCTCGTCGACCCACAGTGGATAGGCGATGAAGACATCGTCGAAGCCCGCCTGCGCGAACACCTCCGCCTCCCCCACCGTGGCCACGGTGATGCCCTCGGCGCCCGCGTCACGCTGACGCAGGGCGATCTCGGGGCACTTGTGGGTCTTCACGTGGGGGCGCAGGCCGACGCCGAGGCGAGCTGCCCAAGCAGCGGTGCGCTCGATATTCGCGTCGAGAACAGCGAGGTCGATCGCGAGAAAGGGGGTGGAGGGCATGCTCAGCGCCTCCGCTTCTCGCGCGGGCGCACCTCCACCAGTACGGGGGTACCGACGAACCCGAACTCCTCACGGAGCCGGCGCTCGATGAACCGTAGATACTGCGGATCCATCCGGCCGGTGGTGAACAGGGCGAAGACAGGTGGACACGCGTGGGCCTGGGTGCCGAAGAGGATCCGCGGCTGCTTCCCGCTGCGCACCGGGTGCGGATGTGCGGCGGCCACCCGGCCCAGGAAAGAGTTGAGCTGCCCGGTGGTGACGCGCGTCTCCCAGCCGGCGAGCGCGGTGTCGATGGCCTTCTTCAGCTTGTCGACATTGCGTCCGGTGAGGGCGGAGATGTTGACCCGCGGAGCCCAGGTGAATGCCTGGACGTCACGTTCGATCTCCCGGGTCAGATAGTGTCGGCGTTCGTCGTCGGTGAGGTCCCACTTGTTGTAGGCGATGACCAGCGCCCGGCCGGCCTCCTCCACCATGGAGAGCAGCTTGAGATCCTGATCGGCAATGGTCTGCGATGCGTCGATGACCACCACGCACACCTCCGCGCGTTCGATGGCCTGTTGGGTGCGCAGCGAGGCGTAGTACTCGTGGCCGGACGCCTCCTTGACCCGGCGGCGGAGCCCTGCCGTGTCGATAAAACGGTAGGTCTCCCCACGGAGGGTCACCAGTTCGTCAACCGGGTCCACCGTCGTGCCCGCGACGTTGTCGACGACGGCGCGATCCTGACCCGTGAGCGTGTTGAGCAGGCTCGACTTGCCGACATTCGGCTTACCGACGATCGCGATCCGGCGCGGACCGCCCGGCTCGGGTTCCCGCTCCGCCGGCGTGGCAGGTAGCGCCGCCAGCAAGGCGTCCAACAGGTCACCGGACCCGCGTCCGTGCAGTGCCGAGACCGGGTGCGGCTCTCCCAGTCCGAGGTTCCACATCAGGGTCGCCTCGGATTCGAGCCGCTGGTCGTCCACCTTGTTGGCGGCCAGAACCACCGGCTTGTCCGAGCGCCGCAACACCCGGACCACCGCCTCGTCCTCGTCGGTGACCCCGACCGTGGCGTCGACAACCAGCAGTACCGCGTCGGCGGCGGTCATGGCCAGCTCGGCCTGGTCGGCGATCTGCGCAGCCATCCCCCGGGCATCAGAAACCCAGCCTCCGGTGTCGACGACGATGAACTCGCGGCCGTTCCAGCTGGCGTCGTAGCTGACCCGGTCCCGGGTGACCCCGGGGAGATCCTGGACAACCGCTTCGCGGCGGCCGAGAATCCGGTTCACCAGCTGCGACTTGCCCACATTGGGCCGACCGACCACGGCCAGAACCGGTTTGGTGCTCATCGGCGGACCTCCTCGACGAGGGCGAGCACGGTCGCGACGACCTGGTCGAGGCTCAACTCGGAGGTGTCGAGGTGACGAACCCCGTCGGCGGCCTCGGTGAAGTTCACCAGCAGCGAGTCGTCGGCGTCGCGCCGGAGCACCTGGTCGCGCAGCTCAGCCTCGCTGACCCGCCCGGCCAGCTCGCCACCGCGCCGGGCCAGGCGCGCCTCCGGTGAGGCGGTGAGCAGAAGGCGCACATCCGCCTCCGGGTACACCACGGTGGTGATGTCGCGGCCCTCGGCGACCACGCCGCGGGGGTCGGCCTCCATCAGCGCCCGCTGCCGGGCAACGAGGTCGCTGCGACACTCAGCGATGGTGGCAACCGTCGACACCTGGGCAGAGGTACGGGGCTCACGGATCTCGGCGGTCACATCCCGCCCGTTGACCCTCACCCAACCCACATCGGGGTCGAGCGAGATCTCGATCTCGGCCGACGTCGTGGCCTCGATCACCCCGGCCCGATCGGTCGGGTCAACCCCGGCCTCGAGGAAGGCGACGGTCACGGCGCGGTACATCGCGCCAGTGTCCAGATAACCCACCGACAGCCGACGGGCGACCTCCCGGGCCGTGGAGGACTTACCGGACCCACTGGGGCCGTCGATGGCGATGACAAGACGGTTCGATGACACCGCAGCAGTCTACTGAGCCCGCCGGCTCAGGGCCGCACCGACCAACCCGCCGCGGTCATGGCGGCGGTCAGCCGGCCCGCTGCCGCAGGCTCCACCTGCACGCCGAGCCAACCCACCAGACGATCCGGATCGTGGTCGATGGTCACATCCTCGACGTTCACCCCGGTCTCCTCGATGTCGGCGAAGAGCCGTGCCAGTGCGCCGGGTTCATCGGGAATCTCGATGACGACCTGCATCCAGGTGCCCGGCCGGGCGCCGTGCTTGCCGGGCAGAGCGTGGACCCCCTGGCGTCCGCGGTCGAGGAAGGCGCGGACCTCCTCAGGATCCTCCAGCACGGCGATGAGCTCGCCCAGCGAGGTGTGCAACTCCTCCAGCTCGACGCGGATGGCGCGCCAGTTCGCGGCGATGATCTGCTGCCACAGGCGCGGATCCGATCCGGCGATGCGGGTGACATCCCGCACGCCCTGCCCGGCCAGGCGCAGGTGCTCCGGCGGGAGGTCAAGCAGACCACCGGCAACCAACGCACTCATCAGCTGCGGTACATGGGAGACCTGCCCGACAGCCTCGTCGTGGTGCTGGGCGGACATGGTCACCAGACGGGCTCCGCACAGCTCGGCGACCCGGCGCACCACCAGGACCGCCTGGGAGGTCGAGGTGTCATGCGGGGCGATCACCCAGGTCCGGTCCACGAACAGGTCGGCCCGCGCGGTGATTGGCCCAGCCTTCTGCGACCCGGCCATCGGGTGGGAACCGCAGTACCGGGCCAGGTCGACACCACTGGCGCGCAACTCGGCCAGAACGACGCCCTTCACCGATCCGACATCGGTCACGGTGGCGTGGGGAAACCGGGTGAGGCTGTCGGCGATCACTGCGGCCAGGGACGCCGGGGGCACCGCGACCACCACCAGGCGGCACGTTTCGGGATCGATCGGCTCGAGGCTGCCCGCACCCCGGGAGGCGGCCACCACCGCATGACTGCGGCGGGCGTCCTCAACATGAACCTCGATACCGGCAGCCGTCAGCGCGTGGGCGACCGACGCGCCCACCAGACCAGTCCCGATCACCACAGCTGGCGACAACTCGACGGTGATCACGGACCACCCTTTCCGGGCCGGCTCGATTCACGGCCCCGATCAGTCTACGGGTGCGCAGGTCGGCCGGTGTCCGCAGCATCCACTCCTGGAGTATCGGCTCCTGAACCAGGCGCAGTCGGGCTGGGCTCCTCGTCACCTCGCCCAGATGTTGCGTCTTGTGAGGTTGGTGAGACCGGGACCCTTCCGGCCGGGGTCCGGCCCCAGGAATCGGAACACGGGCGAAGGGCCGGCTCGCCCACACCCACCCGGGGGGAGGCGGCCAGCGCCGATCACGCCGGAACGTGATGCTTCCGGAAGCCGTTGACGCGCGGCGGGAGGTCATCGGCGCAGGTGCGCTCCTCGAACTCCTCGGTATGACCGCTGTGGACGACGTGGACCTGAATCCGCCGGGACAGTGGGCTGCCGCTGGACAGTTCCACCACCAGCTCGCCGCAGTTCCATTCCAGCCACCCGGCGTGCCCGGGAACCGGCCGCAACGTCGGCTCGCCCAAGCTGTCGCGCAGCTCGGCCTCGAGCGCATCGCGGGCCAAGGCACGCTGCTCGAAGGGATACTCCTCCCACAGGAACAGGCTGATCCCGGTCACGTTGTCCCCGCTCACCCCCCAGCAGGTAGTGGTGTTCCCCCACCCCGGGAGTCCGGTACCCCAGCGGCGGAATCCCTCCAACGGAACAGCAGGGGAAAGACCCAGACGATCAAACCATGCGCTGCGCTGCGCCTCGTTCGCGGGCCACCGTGCGGCGAGAACGTCAGCGACGGTCTCGGCGACATGACGCGGTGACGGCTCCATGAGTCAACATTAAAACAATCCTGAGGTTTCAGCGCAGTCACCCCTGAGGGGGGTAGACGCACCCCCGGTGAGAGTGGGGCCCCAGAAAGTGCCTTGTCAACGACCCCTCGGGGGTCAGTCGTCCACCCAGGGCGGCCGGGGTCCGTGATAGTCGGGCCCGTAGGCTCCCGGCGCGGGCCGACGTCGCTTGCGGGGTGCCACCGCGCCGGGAGCGAGCCGGCGCGCGAAGATCAGGAACCCGGTGTGGCCGCTGGTCGTGTGCCCCGGGCGGATCGCCAGTCCCTCGGCGTGCCAGTCCCGAGCGGTGTACTCCCGCGCGACCGGCTCGGTGAACCCCTGATGGGTCCGCAGGGTCTCGACCGTCCGCCCCAACTGGGTCGCGGTCGCGACGTAGCAGGTGAGTACCCCGCCGGGGACGAGCCGGTCAGCGACCGCGCCAATGCAGTCCCAGGGTGCGAGCATGTCCAGGATCGCCCGGTCGCGGTCCTCGGGTCCGATCACCTCGGCCAGATCACCCAGCCGGACCTCCCAGGCGGGGTGCTCGCCGCCGTAGAAATTCCCTACATTGGTCCGCGCCACCCGGGCGAACTCCTCCCGGCGTTCGTAGCTGTGCAGACTCCCGTCGGTCCCGATGGCCCGCAGCAACGCGATCGACAGCGCACCGGAGCCCACACCCGCCTCCAGGACGCGGGCGCCCGGGAAGATGTCGGCCTGCATCAGGATCTGCGCGGCATCCTTGGGGTAGATCACCGCAGCCTCCCGGGGCATCGACACCATGAAGTCGTGCATCAGTGGCCGGAAGACCAGAAATTCGGCACCGCCGACCGAGGAGACCACCGACCCCTCCGGGCGGCCGATGACATCGCGATGGGCGATGCCGCCCTTCGTGGTATGGAAGACCCCGTCGCTGCGGAGGCGTACCGAGTGACGGCGACCCTTGGCGTCGCTCAGCGTCACCCGCTCCCCCTCCCGGAACGATCCGGTCACCGCACCGGAGAACTCCGCACTCATCGTCTCAACCCCCAGAACCCCAGTTGCCAGCCCGGACCGAACGCCTCGCCCTGGAGCCCGACGCCCTCGCCGAGGAAGATCTCCTCGTCCTGCACCGACAGCGGAAGAACGGTGCCGTCGACAGCGGCGCGGGTCTGGACCGACCGCAGCAGCCGGGTGCGTTCCTCGAGGTCGGTGGTCGTGCTCGCCGCGCGCATCAGCCCGCTCACCTGCTTCTCCGAGCCCGGAAGTGGGGTTGCGGTGTAGGGCTGCAACCATCCGAAGGCAGTGTTGACCCAGGCCGGTCGCGAGACCAGCACCAGGTCGGCGTCGGCGGCGTCCGGCACCAACTGGACCGACATTCCTGCCTTCTCCTCCAGCCGATCGCGGATCACTGCGGCGAGGTCACGCTGGTCGGGCGCACCTTCGTAGGAGAGCCGGAGCCGCAGGCGGCTCCCGTCGATCGGTGGTTGCTCGGGATGGCCACCGACGGCGAACGTGTCCGCGGAACCGGCGAGGTCGGGCGGGACCAACGAGGCCAGCGAGCGGTCCTCCTGCAGAGCGAGGCCGACCGCCTCGCGGATCTCGTCGTCGGCCCACACCGCCGAGGTGGGACTGAACAGCAACCGCTGCATCCGCGCCTGCGGGAGGCTGCGGATGCTGTAGCGTCGGGCGACCTGTCCGGACGGGTCGACATAGGTCGCCTCGACCCGCTCGCGGGCGGCCGAGTCGAGCGCCTGCCACACCACATCGGCCGAACCGTCGGCGATCATCGCCTCAGCCGCAGCCGCGTCCGCGACATAGCGCAGCGTCACCTCTTCGAGCGCGGGCCGCCAGGCTCCCGCATAGCTGGGATCGCGGTCGAAGACCATGTGGTCATCGGCGATGGTGACCAGTTCGTAGGGCCCCGACCCGATGGGCAGACCCTCGTTCGGGCGGAGCATGTCGGGGTCGTACAGTTCCTCGTCGACGATGCTGGCGACCGGAAGAGCGAGGGCATAGCCGAATTGGGTGTCGGCCCACTTCAACTCGAAGGTGACCGTGTGATCATCCGGAGTGGTGATCCGGTCGAGCGAGTCAAGCATCTGGACGCCGGTCTGCCCGACGTTGAGCCGGTACGCGCGCTCGATGCTGTACTTGACGTCGCTGGAGGTCAACGCGTGATCGTTGCCGAAGGTGAGGCCGCGCCGGAGGGTGCACTGGTAAGTGGTCAGCGAGGTGAACAGGCAGTCCTCGGCGAGGTCGGGTTTGAGCTCGCCGTCGGTGGGGCGGACCAGCATCAGCCGACTGAACACGTTGAGGGCGACCACGGCATCGGCCGAGGTGGTTCCGCCCGCTGGGTCGAAGGTGGTGGGCGTGCGGATCGACACCACGGTGAAGGTGGTGTCCACAGGTGTCGGGGTGGGGCTCGGCGCCGAACGGGCCGGCGTCGGTGTGCACCCGGCCGCGAGGGCGAGCAGCGCGACGCCCGCGGCAGCAGCTCTACGCACCGGACACCTCCTGGAACAGGGTGGCCACATCGTCGAGGGTGAGACCGGCCAGGGTCGGGACGATCCGCTGGTGCGGCCCGGCCTGGAGAACACCGTGGAAGGGCACCCCCAGGGCCGGGATGCCGGCGCTGACGGCGGCGGCGAGGCCGCTGGGTGAGTCCTCGATGACCAGACAGTGCTCCGGCGCGACGTCGAGCATGGCGGCGGCCCGCAGATAGGGCTCCGGATGCGGTTTGGGATGTCCGACCTGATCGCCCCCCAGCACCACGGCGAAACTCTCCGCGGGCAGTTGCGCGGTGGCTGCGGCCAGGATGACCGCAGCCGATTGGGACACCAGCGCGCACCGGATGCCCGCGGCTCGCGCCTGCGACAGAAGCTCGCGGGCCCCCGGGCGGAAGGTGATCGGTGCGGCCGTGACCGCCTCGAGCACGTCCCGGTTCAGCCGATCGCCGGCAGCGACCCGGTCGAGGTCGGGCCGTCCGGCCCGCTCCAGCATCACCGTCAACGAGTCGGCCATGGAGAGGCCGACCCGTCCGCGAGCCTCCTCGTCGGTCTCCACCACACCGAGGTCGGCCATGAACCGGGCCTCGGCCTGCCACCACAGCTGCTCGGTCTCGCCGAGCGTCCCATCGAAGTCCCACAGCAGTGCGGCCGGTGGGGAACAGCTGTCAGCGTGCATTGAAGTACGTGGCCTCCGGGTGGTGGACGATGAGGGCGTCGGTCGACTGTTCGGGATGCAACTGGAGTTCCTCGGACAGCTCAACGCCGATCCGTCCCGGTTCCAGGAGCATCACCAG
>JBKEBV010000217.1:0-1760 GCA_047973315.1 Propioniciclava sp. | reverse complement strand
CTGCGCGCGATTCCGACCAGGCTTCCGGCACAGGCGCCGGACTTCCGACGTGCCTACGGCATCGACGCCGAACCTGAGTCATTTGCACGGCTGGCGGCGCGGTGTCCGGTGTTTCGGGTGGAGCGGGGGTGAGGGTGGTGGGGTGTCAGGGTGTTAGGGTGTTAGGGTGATTGCTCGCTTCGCTCGCGGTGATGGGTGGCAGGTAACGGGTGCTCGATGGTTTCGTCTTGAGGTGCACTGGGCTGCACCCTTAAAACCGGACCATGGGCAAAGTGGGGTTTGGGGTCGGCGGTAGACTGGCCGCCGGCGAGGAGGACCACGATGGCTCGGGGACGGACATTCAGTCGGGAATTCAAGCTGGAGGTGGTGCGCCAGATCGCCCGTGGCGAGCGGCGCCCAGCCCAGATCTGCCGGGAACACGGGCTCGCCGACGGGGTGCTCTGGCGGTGGCGCCAGGAGTACGCCACACGCGGCGAGGCAGCCTTTGCGCCGCGCGAACCCGACGGGGAGGAGGCGCTGGCGCGGCGCATCGCCGAGTTGGAGCGGTTCTGCGGGCAATTGGCGCTGGAGAACGAAGCGCTAAAAAAGGGGCTCGCCGCCATGACCTCGCGCAACGGCACGCTCTGATGACACAGATGCACGGGGCCGTTCCCGCGGTGTCGACACGTCGGGGGTGCGACCTGCTCGGCATCAGCCGCAGTTGGTGGTACGAGACGACGCGGACGCGGGAGCCGGATGACGAGGCCCTCGCGCTGCGCGATGCGATCGAACGGATCGTGCTGGCGTTTCCCGGCTACGGCTATCGGCGGGTAACGCAGGCGCTGCGGCGCGACGGCTGGGTGGTCAATGCCAAGCGGGTGCTGCGCGTCATGCGCGAGGAATCGTTGCTGTGCCAGCACACCCGCCGCTTCGTCTGCACGACCGATTCCCGACATGGCTTTCCCCGTTACCCGAACCTGCTGCGCGACCAGCCGGTCGACGGCCTCAATCAGGCCTGGGTGGCGGATCTGACCTACATCCGCCTGCCCACCACCTTCGTCTATCTGGCGGCCATCCTGGATGCCTGCTCGCGCCGCGTGGTCGGCTGGCAGCTCTCCCAGCGGATCGATACCGAGTTGACCCTGGCGGCCTTGGGGCGGGCGATTGCCGAGCGCAACCCGGCACCAGGCGTGATTCATCACTCCGACCACGGCGTGCAGTACGCCAGCACGCGCTACATCGCACGGCTGGAAGCGATCGGGGCCCGTATCAGCATGGCCGCGGTCGGTAACCCGTACCAGAACGCCATGGCCGAGAGCTTTTTCGCCACCCTCAAACGGGAGGAGGTGTCCTTGTACGAGTACCAGACCTTCGCCGAGGCTGAAGCCAACTTGGCGCACTTCATCGAGACGGTCTACAACCACAAGCACCTCCACTCCAGCCTCGGCTACTGTCCGCCCAGCGAATTCGAGGACCGCTGGACCACCGCACGAGACGACCAATCTTTCTTGGAAGACAGCACGACCCCTACTTTGGTCGTGGTCCGGTGACAGGGGTGCACCTCAGTGTCGCTTCGCTACGGGGGAGGAGGGGGAAGAGGGGGTGTCGCATCGCTAAGGGGGATAAGAAGAAGGACGGACGACGAACCCTCTCTTTGGCCCTGGTCCGGTGATTGGGGTGCACCTCAACGGGTCATCGAGTTCCCTCCGTTTTCCGTCTCTTCTATTCCCCCTCTTCCCCCTTCTCCCCCTCTTCCCCTACGCACCGAAGAAATACCGCGT
>JBKEBV010000197.1:0-19492 GCA_047973315.1 Propioniciclava sp. | reverse complement strand
CGAGACCGCCAGCGAGGTCGACGGAGAGCTCTATGCGGTCACCTCCGACGTGCTGGTTCGCGTCCTGGAGGGGCTTCCGGCCGGCACCCGCCGCGCCGCCGTCACGCTCGCCGACGGCCGGAAGGTGTTCGCGGTCGTCGAGGCGCCCGATCGGTAGGAAACTGTTGGTCCCGTGGGCGCTGATGGATGCTGTTCCCGGTGGGGCGGGCTGGTCGGGCGGAACCGCATCTGCAGGTCTGGTGGGTGGCCGAGAGCCTCCCTCACCTGACCTGCGGGTGCGGGTCCCCCGATCCGGTGGGCCGCAGCAGGAGATCATGGGTCAGTGGTTCCCCCGGCCGGGGAGCGGCTTTTTGTCGGTTCCCAGAAATATCCCGAGCCGGGCCGTTGGCTCCGGCTCACCGTCACAGGAAAGGACTCCCGATGACCGCAACCGAGGCTGTCGCCGCATGGGTGAACCGGCTGCAGCAGGTGAATCGTCCCGAGGTGTGGATCAGCCTGCGCGACACTGAGAGTCTGCAGGTCGAAGCAGCACGGATCGACGCTCGTCGGGCCGACGGTGCCGACCTGCCGCTCGCCGGGCTGCTGTTCGCCGTCAAGGACAACATCGACGTCGCCGGGATGCCCACCACTGCCGGATCGGCCAGCTACGCCTACACCCCGGAGCACGACGCGCTCGCAGTCTCCCGGGTGCGGGAGGCGGGGGCGATCGTCGTCGGGAAGACCAATCTCGACCAGTTCGCGACCGGTCTGGTGGGAACGCGGTCCCCCTTCGGGGCGGTGCGCAACAGTTGGGATCCCGAACGGATCTCCGGCGGCTCCTCGTCGGGTTCGGCGGTGGCGGTCGCCCTCGGTCTGGTCGACTTCGCCCTCGGAACCGATACCGCTGGTTCGGGCCGGGTCCCGGCCGCGCTCAACGGCATCATCGGCATCAAACCGACCGTCGGGCTGGTGCCGACCCGCGGCGTCGTTCCTGCCTGCCGCAGCCTTGACTGTGTGACCGTGTTCGCCCGTGATCTGGACCTGGCCGGCACCGTGCTGGACCGGATGAGCGGGCCCGATCCCGACGATCCGCTCGCCCGCGCAGTTCCCCCGCGGACGGGCACGTCCCGCATCGGGACGGGTGCCGTCCCGCGGCTCGGCGTCCCGGCAGCCGAGCATCTCGACGGGCTGGCCCCCGGCTGGCGGGAGGCCTTCGCCGTCGCGGTGACGGCTTGGGCCGCGCGGGGCGCCGAGATCGTGGAGGTGGACATCGCCCCACTGCTGGAGGCGGCGACGCTGCTGTACGAGGGCGCCTTTGTCGCGGAGCGGTACACCGCCGTCGGCGACTTCATCGACGCCCATCGTGACCTGATCGGCGATGACCTGGATCCGACGGTCGCCGGCATCATCCTGGCCGGTGCGAACCCGCCGGCCTGGCGGCTGTTCGCCGACCAGGAGCGTCGCGACGCCCTGTGGCGCGCCGGGCACGCGGCGCTGCACGGTGTCGATGCGTTGCTCACGCCCACCACGACCTGGCATCCGACCCACGCCGAGGTGGCTGCCGACCCGCTCGGGGCGAACGCGAGAATGGGTCGCTACACCAACTTCTGCAACCTGCTCGACTGTGCTGCGGTCGCCCTTCCCGCGGGCGCCGTCGACGGGCGTCCGTTTGGCATCATGCTCACCGCGCCCGCCGGATCGGATGCGCTGCTGGCTTCCCTGGCACGTCGCTTCGCTGCCCCCGAACTCGAGCTGGCTGTTTTCGGAGCCCACCTGAGCGGGCAGCCGCTCAACCACCAGCTGATCGCAGCCGGCGGCAGCCTGGTCGGATCGGTGGACACCGCGCCGAGCTACCGGCTGTATGCGCTCCCCACCGCTGTGCCCAAACCGGGTCTGGTTCGGGTCGCCAGCGGCGGGGCCAGCATTGTCGGCGAGCTGTGGCGGCTGCCGGCGGCCGGATTCGGCACCTTCGTCGCAGGCCTGCCGGCGCCGATGGCGATCGGCACGGTCGAGCTGGCCGACGGGCGAGCGGTTCCCGGTTTCCTGGTGGAGGGCGTCGCGGTCGACACCGAAGCCGATCTCACCGCCCACGGTTCGTGGCGGGCCTATCTGGCCGAACGGGACTGACCGGGTGGGTGCCGCCCGCCAGCGGTGAGGTCAGCACCGGCGGACGCCCACCCCCGGGTCCAGAAAGTGGCAGGTTCGGCAGAACCAAGGCCACCGATCGCTATAGCGTAGGGGTCTCTTGCGAACGGGAGGGATCCTATGACCGGCACCAAGCGCATCGGCATTCTCACCGCAGGCGGGGACAGCCCCGGCCTCAATGCGACGATTCGGGGGTTCGGTAAGAGCGCCATCGGCTTCCACGGCATGGAACTCGTCGGATTCCGCGACGGCATCCGAGGGCTTGTCGAGAACCGCACCATGCCGCTGGACAGTCACGCCCTGTCCGGGATCCTCACCGTCGGCGGCACCATTCTGGGCACCAGCCGCGACAAGGTGCACCGCTTCCAGGTCGGCGACGAATCGGTGAACATGATTCCGACGGTTAAGGAGGTCTACGAGTCCAACGGCCTCGATGGCCTGGTGCTGCTCGGCGGCGGCGGGACCCAGAAGAATGCGCTCCGCCTCGCCAAGGCAGGCATGAACGTCATCACGCTGCCCAAGACCATCGACAACGACGTCGCCGGCACTGACACCACCTTCGGGTTCGCCACGGCGATGGAGATCGCCACTGAGGCCATCGACCGGCTTCACTCCACCGCCCACAGCCACCACCGGATCATCCTGACCGAGGTGATGGGTCACCGGGCCGGTTGGCTCACCCTGGGTGCCGGCATCGCCGGGGGCGCCGACGTCATCCTGCTGCCGGAGATCCCCTACTCGGTGGACAGCATCGCCGAGGCCGTCAAGCTGCGGACCTCACGCGGGAGCAATTTCAGCGTCGTTGCGGTGGCCGAGGGCGCCCGGGACACCCAGGACTTCGCCGAGCTGAGCGCGGCGGAGTCCTTGGCGCGGTCGGCCAAGACACCGGAGGCGAAGGCCGCGGCGAAACAGCACCTCAAGAACGTGGAGTCCACCCAGCGGGAGCACACCTTCAAACTGGCCCGCGAGCTCGAGGAACGGACCGGTCTGGAGTCCCGCGTCACCATCCTGGGCTACGTCCAGCGCGGCGGTACGCCGTGTGCCACCGACCGACTGCTGGCCAGCCGGCTCGGGACCGCGGCAGCCGATCTGGTCGCCAAGGACCGGTTCGGCGTCATGGTTGCCGCGCGCGGGGAGGGGACCGAGGCGGTGCCCCTGGAGCAGGTCGCCGGGCAGCTGAAGCTGGTGCCGCCGGACCATGCCTGGGTCCAGACAGCCCGGGAACTCGGCGTGGGTCTGGGCGAATAGCCGACCGGCCCACACCGCCCGGTCGCTGGCCCAGGGGGAGGGCGCGCGCCTCGAGATGGTCCACGATCGCGGTGCGGAGGAATTTTCTCCCCTGGAGAGTTCGGCACGCACGAAACCGTCAGCGACGTCGACCCTCTGCTCCGGGAAGAGCTCGGCCGAGGGCTGCCCGGTCAGGGGGTCGGTTCCTTGGAGCCTGCTCGATCGCGGTGACGGCGTTCTCGTCCCCGGGCAGCCACGGCGGTCGCCCCGAGCAGCACCGTGCTGCTGTCAGGCTCGATCCCAGCCGCCGACGCCGAGAGGGGTCGGGTGGGATCCAGCTCGGTCCGCAGACGTTCGGGCGCATTCGCCCGGATCTGTTGCGTCGCGGCCGGGCTTCTCTTACAGTTGATATCAGAACGCAGGTAATACGAAAGTTATTCGGAAGCGGCGACCCGTGCACAGGTGCCGAGTCGGCCGAGATGAACGGGAGATGGAATGCCTGAGGTCGTGGTCATGCCACAGCTCGGCAACACCGTGGAGTCATGTCTGGTCACCACCTGGCTCGTCCAGGTCGGCGACGTCGTCGAACCCACCACGCTGTTGTGCGAGATCGAGACGGACAAGTCGGCGATGGAGGTGCCCGCCGGGGTCTCCGGAACAGTCCTTGCGCTGCTGGCCGAGGAAGGTGACGAGGTGCCGGTCAAGGACCCGCTCGTCATCGTCGGCGAGCCGGGTGATGACCTCGCCGGCCTCGTGCCGAGCGGCGAGGCCGAGGAGTCGGCCCCGACTCAGACCCCGGCCGAGGCCCCTGCGCCGAGCCAGGCGTCGGCCGCCCCCCCGGCCCCGGAGGCGACGCCCGGACGGGGCTCGGCGGTCTCCCCCCGGGCCCGCGGCCTGGCCGCATCCGGTGGCGTCGCTGCTGAGAACCTCGCCGGTACCGGACCGCAGGGTCGGGTGATTGAGCGCGACGTCCAGGCCGTCATCGATGCCGGTCCCGGACTGACCGCCGGGGCGCTGGCCGCTGGTGGCGTTGTGACCCCCGGAGTAACCGGAACCGGGCTCGGCGGACGGGCCACCCGCGCCGAGGTGACCGCACCTGCGGCTGCCCCCCTCGGAGGTCTGGCCGCCGGAGATATCGCTGCCGACTTCCCCGGCCCCTTCACCGACGCCCCCCTCAAGGGAATCCGGAAGGTGGTTGCCGAGCGGATGATGAACGCGCTGGCCACCTCGGCCCAGGTGAGCTACACCTCATCGGCGCCGGCAGCGGGAATCCTGACGCTGCGCAAGCGCCTCAAGGGGGCCGCCGATCCCGAGCTCGCCGCTGTCACCATCGGTGACCTGGTCAGCTATGCCACGATCAGAACGCTCGCCCAGCATCCGAACGTCAACGCGCACCTGACCGGGGCCACCCTGCGCACCTTCGAGCACGTCCACTTCGGGATGGCCGTCGACACTCCCCGTGGCCTTCTGGTGCCGACCCTCCGCTACGCCGACACCCTGACCCTGCGTGAGGTGTCGGTGCGATCAAAGGCGCTCGCGGCCGAGGCGCTCGCGGGCTCCATCAGCCCCGACCTGCTCGCCGGAGCGAGTTTCACCGTCTCCAACCTGGGTGCCTTCGGCATGGAGTCCTTCACCCCGGTCATCAACGTTCCCCAGGTGGCGATCCTCGGGGTCAACGCCATCACGCCGCGCCCGATCGTGAACGCCGACGGCAGCCTCGGCGTCGAACAACGGATCGGTTTCTCGCTCACCGCCGACCACCAGGTGATCGATGGGGCTGACGCGGCCCGGTTCCTCCAGGACCTGTGCGCCGCGATCGCCGATATCGACCTCACGGTCCTGGGCTGAGGGGGTCGTCATGGCTGATCACGATGCCATCATCATCGGCGGCGGCCCGGGTGGTTACCTTGCCGCCGAACGGCTCGGGCACGCGGGCAAGAAGGTGCTCCTGGTCGAGAAGCAGTATCTCGGTGGCACCTGCCTGAACGTGGGCTGCATCCCCACCAAGAGCCTGCTCAACAGCGCCAAGCTGTACGACCACGCCCAACACTCGGCGCGTTTCGGTGTCACCGCCACCGAGGTGTCCTATGACTGGGACACCGTCCAGTCCTGGAAGGCCGACGTGGTCGCCAAGCTCGTCGGCGGTGTGGCCGCCTCGGAGAAGCGGGCGGGCGTCGAGGTGGTGTTCGGCACCGGACGGCTGATCGCGCCCGGCATCGTCGAGGTGGACGGCGAACGCAGGACCGCCGACCACATCATCATTGCCACCGGTTCGGTCCCGGTGATGCCGCCCATCCCCGGTGCGAGCGACAACCCGCTGGTGGTGGACTCGACCGGCCTGCTGGCGGTGGAGTCGGTGCCCCAGCGGCTGGCCGTCATCGGCGGCGGCGTGATCGGTCTCGAGTTCGCCTCGCTGTTCGCATCCTTCGGCTCCCAGGTGGAGGTCATCGAGATGCTGCCCGAGATCGCTCCGTTCATGGACAATGATCTCGCCAAACGGCTCCGCCGCGCACTCACCGGCGTCACCTTCCACCTGGAGTCACGGGTCACCGGCATCGAGGGCGGCACCGTCATCCTCGAGACTGCGAACGGCGAGACCGCACGGGTCGAGGCGGATCTGGTGCTGATGGCCGTCGGCCGACGTCCCCTGGTCGAAGGCTGGGGTGCGGAGGAGTCCGGGCTCGAGGTCGGCCGCGGCGGTGTGGTCGTCGACGACACCATGCGCACGAACCTTCCCCACGTGTGGGCGGTGGGTGATGTCACGGGCCGGAGCCTGTTGGCGCACGCCGCCTACCGGATGGGGGAGATCGCGGCCGCGCACATCATCGATCCGGTCGGAGCACCCGACCAGGGCCAACTGCTGCGCCTCGACACGATTCCGTGGGCGATCTACGCGGTGCCCGAATCGGCCGGGGTCGGCCTGACCGAGGCCGGGGCGACCAGCCGCGGTCACGAGGTGATCACCGCAACCGTACCGCTGGCGGTCTCGGGCCGGTTCGTCGCCGAGAACGGTGTCCGGGGGCCCGGCGCGGTCAAGATCGTCGCCGATGCCAGCACCCGCGCGGTGCTCGGCATTCACATGCTCGGCAGCTATGCCCCCGAGACGATCTGGGGGGTAGCCACCGCCGTCGAGATGGAGCTCACCGTCGACGATCTGCGCCAGATCGTCTTCCCGCACCCGACCGTCTCCGAAGGAATCCGCGAGGCCGCCTGGGCCCTCGCGCTCTAGGAACCGCTGACCAAGCATGTCCCGGGTGCCCGCGCGTTACCACCGACCACCACGAAACTGAGGAACAGATGCCCAAGTCCATCAACGTGAATCCCACCGAGGTACGCCAGGCCTCCGAGATCACCTTCACCCCCATCCCGGTCAACGCCTACACCGAGGACCTTCCCGCCGCGCGGCAACGCTACGGCGACGACGGCCTGGTGGCGATGCTCCACGACATGATCGTCATCCGTGAGTTCGAGTCGATGCTCAACTCGATCAAGACGACCGGCGGCTGGCAGGGAATCGAGTACAACCACAAGGGTCCCGCGCACCTGTCCATGGGCCAGGAGGCCTCCGCGGTCGGTCAGGCGGTCGAACTCGACGCCGACGACTACATCTTCGGCTCGCACCGCAGCCACGGCGAGATCCTCGCCAAGAGCTACTCCGCTGCCCGGAAGATGACCCCCGAGCAGGTGCAGGCCATCATGACCGACTTCCTCGGCGGCGACACCCTGCGCTACGCCGAGCAGATCGGTGCCGACACCGCGCAGGACCTGGTCTCGAACTTCATCATGTTCGGCACCCTGGCCGAGATCTTCGCCCGCAAGGCCGGTTTCAACCGGGGCATGGGCGGTTCCATGCACGCCTTCTTCACCCCGTTCGGATCCATGCCCAACAATGCCATCGTCGGTGGATCGGCCCCGGTGGCCAACGGGTCGGCGCTGTACAAGCGGGTCAACCGCGAACCGGGAATCGTCATCGCCAACATCGGTGACGCCTCCATGGGGTGCGGCCCGGTGTGGGAGGCGATGACCTTCGCCGCGATGGACCAGTTCCGTCAGCTGTGGCCGGCCGAGGACGGCGGAAACCCGCCGATCCTGTTCAACTTCTTCAACAACTTCTACGGCATGGGCGGGCAGACCGACGGCGAGACCATGGGCTACGACATCCTGGCCCGGGTCGGCGCCGGTGTGAACCCCGATCAGATGCACGCCGAGCGCGTCGACGGGTACAACCCGCTCGCCGTCGCCGATGCGATCCGCCGCAAGAAGGAGATCCTGCTCGCCGGGCGTGGGCCGGTGCTGCTCGACACCATCACCTATCGTCTCTCGGGGCACTCGCCGTCGGACGCGTCGAGTTATCGCACGCGCGAGGAGGTGGAGGCGTGGGAGCAGGCCGACTCGATCGACAGTTTTGTCGCCAGCCTGGTCAGCGCCGAGGTGACCACCGCATCGGCGGTGGACGACCTCCGTTCCGGCATCGTCGAGCGGCTGACGAAGGTGCTCGCCCTGGCCTCCAGCGACGACCTGGAGCGGGTCGACGCCGCCTACATCGAGTCGACCATGCTCTCCAACCAGAAGGTGGAGTCCTTCGGCTCCGGCGAGCCCGAGCTCACCGAGCCGCTGGCCGAGAACGCCCGGGTCAAGGCCATCGCCAAGAAGATCCGGACGGCCACCGACGCCAACGGCAAGCCGGTCTCCAAGGTGAGGATGTACCAGTTCCGTGACGGCCTGTTCGAGGCGATGGCCCATCGGTACGCCGTTGACCCGACGCTGTGTGCCTGGGGCGAGGAGAACCGCGACTGGGGCGGCGCCTTCGCCGTCTACCGGGGTCTCACCGAACTGCTGCCCTACCGGCGGCTGTTCAACTCGCCGATCTCGGAGGCGGCCATTGTGGGCGCGGGCGTCGGCTACGCCCTCTCCGGGGGCCGGGCCGTGGTCGAGCTGATGTACTGCGACTTCCTGGGTCGGGCCGGGGATGAGGTGTTCAATCAGATGGCGAAGTGGCAGTCGATGTCGGCCGGCCTGCTGAGGATGCCACTGGTGCTCCGGGTGAGCGTCGGCAACAAGTACGGGGCCCAGCACTCCCAGGACTGGGCGGCGCTCGTCAGCCACATCCCGGGCCTGAAGGTCTACGTCCCGGCCACCCCAACCGACGCGAAGGGCATGCTGAACCTTGCGCTCGCCGGGACCGATCCGGTGGTGTTCATGGAATCGCAGCTGCTCTACGACATCGGCGAGCAGTTCGAGGCCGGCGGTGTCCCGGAGGGCTACTACGAGACTCCCGAGGGCGAACCGGCGATCCGCCGTGAGGGCGCCGATGTCACCATCGCCACCCTGGGGGCGACCTTGTACCGGGCGATGGAGGCTGCCGACACCCTGCAGCAGACCTACGGCATGTCGGCCGAGGTCATCGACCTGCGCTACGTCGCTCCGCTGAACTATGACACCGTCCTGGCCAGCGTGCGCAAGACCGGACGCCTGGTGCTCGCCTCGGATGCCGTCGGGCGGGGATCGTTCCTGCAGACCGTGGCCGCCGACGTGCAGAACCTGGCGTTCGATGCCCTCGATGCTCCGGTGGTCGTGGTCGGTGCCCGCAACCACATCACGCCCGCTCCCGAGCTGGAAGACCTGTTCTTCCCGCAGGCCGACTGGATCGTCGATGCGATCCACGAGCGGATCGTCCCGCTGCCCGGCCATGTGCCGAGTGCCAACTTCACCGACGGCGAACTCGCGCGCAGGTCACGTCTGGGGGTCTGATCCCGTCAGCACCGGGCTGTTCCGGGGGAACCGCTGATCAGTTCTGCTCGCGGCGGTACCGGATCGGCGGCCCGTTCCTCCAGGTCCGGCGACGGAAGTCTGATGGGCCGGGGGCATGGCCAACTTCGTTCATTATTAAATTGCGCAATCGGAAAAGAAACTGAATTCCTTTCGTGATAGCCTCGAGGGAAACATGGATCCGCCCCCATGATCCAGTGCTCAACTCTCGGCGCACCCCGTGCCGGAGATGCCCCGACAGGTTGATTGGAGTGCGGTGAAATTCCGACATTGTCTTCGTACCGTCACCGGCGTGTTGGCCACGGCTACTTTGGTCGCTGCCGCGGGTACTCCCGCGATGGCCGACGCCGGTGATCCCTTCGACACCACCGTCCCGGCTGTCTTCATCGGCCAAGGCGGTGGCGGTGCCACGGGCCTGTACACCGCAGTGACCGACGGTGACGGCGCCGTTGCCTTCCAGGCCGACGGTGAGGCCGCGAGCGTGCAGTACAACGCGATGGGTTTCAACCCCGACGATGGCTACATCTATGCGGCGGTCATCGGCGGGCCCCACCGCAAGAAGGTAGCCCGGATCGGCCAGCAGGGTGCCTTCACCTTCGTCCTCGGGCCGGACGGCAACGATCTGGTCCTGCCCGAGGCCGGCAATGCCGGCGTCATCGGCGATGACGGCCTGTTCTACAAGGCCTTCGACGGCCGCAACTGGCTGGAGATCTCCCAGGTCACCGATCCTTCCGGGGCGACCAACGGACTGATCGACATCGTGGAGATCACCGTCGACGGCACCTCGGCGAACCCCGGCGTTGACCTGGTCTGGATGGACGGATACCTGTGGACCGTCCTGACCGCCAAGAATGAGCCCAGCAGCGAGATGATGCGCATCGACCCCGCCGACGGGACCGCGCAGATCTTCCCGATGCCCGAGCTGATCGGTGGCAAGTACGGCGCCATGTGGATCTACGGAAACGGCAACCTCGGCGTTTCCGATAACACGAATGGAAACGTCACACAAATTGAAGTGTCCGATCCGGCGGGCACGCCGACCTTCACGACCATCGTCACCCAGGCCGGGCCGAAGAGCAGCAATAATGACGGCACCAGCAATCGTGCGGTTCCGGTTGATCTTGCGCTGACCAAGACGATGCCTGCGCAGGCAGAGCTCGGTTCAACCGTCACCATCATCCTGGCGGTGGAGAATCTGAGCAGCACGCCCTCGAGTGGCTATGTGCTGACCGACACCCTCCCCGCGGAGTTGACCGGTGCTGCGACGAGCAACCCCGCATGCACCATCGCGAATAATGTGCTTTCCTGCGCCGAACCGGCGCTCCCGGCAGGCGAGTCGGCGGAGGTCATCCTCACCGCAACACTGGCCGCCCCCCTGGGGGAGTGCGTAACGAACCAGGCGGCGGTCCTGGGCAACGAGCGGGACGGGGAGCCGGGCAACAACACCGCCACAGCCACCACCTGCGCCCCCGGGATGCCGGACCTCGCCCTGACCAAGACGGCCAGCAGCACATCGGTGCTGCCGCAAGGTTCGGTTGAGTACACCGTGACCGTCGCCAACGTGGGTGGCAGCCCGTCGGGGGCGTTCACCCTCACCGACAACGTGCCCGAGGGGCTGACGGATCTCACCAGTGGCGACTGCAGTATCGCCGGAAGGCAGATGACCTGCACCGGGGACGCGTTGGCGGCCGGTGACAGCATCGACTTCACGATGAGCGCCACGGTCACGGCCGCGGCCGGAACCTGTCTCACCAACACCGCCACCCTCGACGGCGAGGCCAGCGAGACCTCGATCGACAACAACACCGCATCGGCCCGGATCTGCGTGGCCGAGGTGGAGACCGCCGCTGCGGTGGAGGACGAGGCCGGTGAGGGCGGAACGGACGACGGCGGCACCGGCGACGATGCCCGGGGACTGGCCTACACCGGCTTCGCCGGGGGTCCGTTGGCGGCCCTTTCGGTGGGATTGGTGGCGTTGGGCGCCGGTCTGCTGGCGCTGCGCCGTCGGTTGATCGGCTGACGGCGAGCAGGTCGGTGGGCCCGGTGGCCCCGGCTCCGCCCGGATCGTCGCTTGACCGGGGGCTGGGTGACAGTCAGCCCGGAGGCCGGTCGGCGATGACAGCCAGGACAGCGTCGCCGTAGGTTTCCCGCTTCCTGGCGCCGATCCCGGGGATGCCGTCCAGATCGTCGAGGTCCTGCGGTCGCTGCTCGGCCAGGGCGCGGAGGGTGGCATCGGCGAACACGATGTAGGCCGGGACTCCCTGATCCTTGGCGGTGCTCGCCCGCCAGACGCGGAGCGCCTCGAACAGGTCGCGGTCAGGTTCGGCGACGGAGGCGGCCGCCCGGGTTTTCCTGGCCTTGGTCTGTCCCCGGCCGAGCACGTCGCGTCGCAGCGGGACCGGGTCGGTTCCCCGCAGCACCCCGGGTGCTGATTCGCCGAGGGTGAGAACGCCGTACTCGCCATGGGCGATGAGGATCCCGCGGGCCAACAGCTGCCGGACGACGCTGCGCCAGTCCTGGTCGCTCAGATCGGTGCCGATGCCGTAGGTGGTCAGCGTGTGGTGGCCCTGCTGGCGGATCCGCTGGGTGTCGGCGCCGCGCAGGATGTCGATGAGGTGCCCGGCGCCGAAGGACTGGCCCCGCTCGCGCTGCAGGCGCACCACCGTCGACAGCAGCTTCTGGGCGGGGATGAGCCCGTCCCAGGTGTTCGGCGGGCTCAGGCAGGTGTCACAGTTGCCGCACGGCTCGGTGGCCTGACCGAAATAGTCCAGCAGGTTCTGGCGGCGGCAGCTGACCGTCTCGCAGAGGGCGAGCATGGCATCGAGGTGCTGCCCCATCCGGATCTTGTGGGCGCGTTCCCCCGGGCTCTGGTCGATCAGCCGACGCTGCTGGACCACATCGGAGAGCCCGTAGGCCATCCAAGCGATGGCCGGATCGCCGTCACGGCCGGCGCGGCCGGTCTCCTGGTAGTAGCCCTCGACCGACTTGGGCAGGTCGATGTGCGCCACGAACCGCACATCCGGTTTGTCGATGCCCATCCCGAAGGCGATCGTCGCCACCATCACCACCCCGTCCTCACGAAGGAACCGGGACTGGTTCGCCGTGCGCTCGGCCGCTGGCAGCCCGGCGTGATAGGGCCAGGCGTCGATGCCCTGGCCGCGCAGATATCCAGCCGTCTGCTCCACCGACTTCCGGCTGAGCGCATAGACGATGCCCGACGGCCGGGCGGGACCGGCGCCGGTGGCGGACTCGACCAGATCGAGGCCCCCGATGAATTGCACGAGTTGACGCCGGACGTCCGCCTTGGCCTCGATGCGGTACTGGATATTGGGTCGGTCGAAGCTGGCGACGAAATGCCGTGCCTCGGGCAGGTGGAGCCGCTCAGTGAGTTCGGTGTGGGTGGCGCGGGTCGCGGTCGCGGTGAGCGCCATCCGGGGGACGTCGGGGAAGCGGAGGTGAAGGTCGCCCAACGCCAGGTAGTCGGGCCGGAAGTCGTGGCCCCACTGAGACACGCAGTGCGCCTCGTCGATCGCGATCACGCTGAGCCTGCCGCGCTGAAGCAGCCGGGTGGTGCTGGTGAGGGAGAGTCGCTCCGGGGCGACATAGAGCAGGTCAAGGGCGCCGGCCAGAAAAGCCTCTTCGACACCGGCTCGCTGCCGAGGCGACTGGGTGGAGTTCAGGTAGGCCGCCCGGACCCCGTTGGCGATCAGTGCCTCGACCTGATCGTGCATGAGGGCGATCAGGGGGGAGACCACCAGGCCGGTTCCGGGACGCACCAGCGCGGGCACCTGGTAGGTGATCGACTTGCCGCCGCCGGTCGGCATGAGAACCACCGCGTCACCCCCGGCGACGACATGGTCGACGATGGCGGCCTGATCGGCGCGGAAGGTGTCGTAGCCGAAGACCTCACCGAGCACGTCGGCCGGCTGGGCGCCCACGTGCGGTGACGGCGGCGCCGTCGGTGCGGCCAGCACCGGCGGTTCGGGTCCTGCGTCATCCTCAGGCGGCCACCACGAATCCTCCGCGGGGTCGGCAGCCCAGTCCTCGCCCGATCCGCTCACCGGTCCACCATAACCGCGCCGTTGGACCCGTGCGCCGTGCAAGTCCCCGATGACGGCTCCGCCTCGCCCCCGGCGTCGGAATCGCCCGATCTGATCACCGCGAGGAAAGAGAGGTGGTCTGGTTGCCTGGCAGCGGCGCCCGGTGGTGTCCTGCCGGGAGCACCGTGCGACAATGCACCGGTGTCGCCCCTGCTCCGCCCCAACGCGGGGTCGGGCCGCAGCAGGAAGGACCGTCATGAGGATCGACCTCAACGCCGACCTTGGTGAGTCGTTCGGTGCCTGGCGGATGGGCGATGATGCCGCGATGCTCGATGTGGTGAGCAGCGCCAGCATCGCCTGCGGGTTCCATGCCGGCGATCCGGCCACCATGCGCGCCACCACCCGGGCCGCCGCCGAGCGGGGTGTGGTGGTCGGCGCCCACCCCTCCTATCGGGATCGCGCCGGCTTCGGACGGCGGTTCGTCGACGTGCCCCCGGTCGAGCTTGAGGCTGAGGTGCTCGCCCAGCTGGGGGCCCTTGATGCCTGCTGCCGCGCGGACGGTACCCGGATGCGGTACGTGAAGCCCCATGGAGCTCTCTACCACGCGACGGTGCGCCACGAGGGTCAGGCCGCCGCCGTCGTGGGTGCCGTCCGGGCCTTTGACCCCGACCTTGCTGTCCTCGGCCTCCCGGGCTCGGCGCTGCTTCACCTCGCGGCTGAGGCCGGGTTGCGAGTGGTGGGCGAGGCCTTCGCTGATCGTGCCTACGCTGCTGACGGCACCCTCGTTCCGCGGGGCGTGGCGGGTGCGGTGCTCGAGAACCCCGAGGAGATCGCCGCCCGCGTCCTCACCTTGGCACAGCAGGGAACCGTGAACGCCGTAGACGGCCGGAGGATCGGGATCGATGCCGCCTCGGTCTGCGTCCACGGCGACACCCCCGGGGCCGTCGCCATCGCCAGGGCTGTGCGGGCAGCGCTGGGCGCCGCCGGTGTGACCGTCAGCCCGTTCGCGGGGTGAGGGCCGATGAAGGTGCGATGTCTCCCCTGCGGTGAGCGTGCGGTCCTGATCGAGGTCAACGATCTGGCGAGCGTCCTCTCCCTCGCGGCCGCCGTCGGGGAGATGCTCCCCGGATCCGGATGGGCCACGGCGGTCCTCGACGTGGTCCCGGCGGCGCGCACCCTGCTGGTGACGGTGGCCGCCTCCGCCGCCCTGCCTGCGGTCACCGGCTGGCTGGAAGGCGTTGCCGAGGGATGTAGTGTCACCCAGCAGCCACCGCTCGCCCAGGTGGTCACCCTTCCGGTGCGCTACGACGGACCTGACCTCGACGACGTCGCCCGCCACACGGGCCTGACGAGTGCCGAGGTGATCGCCGCGCACACCTCGCAGACCTGGCGGGCCGCCTTCGGGGGTTTCGCGCCCGGATTCGTCTACTTGGTCGGCGAGGACTCCCGGCTGCACGTTCCCCGGCGCGCCACCCCGCGGACCGGCGTCCCGGCCGGCTCGGTCGCGCTCGCCGGCGACTACGCCGGTGTCTACCCGCAGCGCTCGCCAGGCGGTTGGCAGATCCTCGGCACCACCGCCGCAGTCCTCTGGGACGCCACGCGGCAACCACCGGCCCTGATCGCTCCCGGCACCGGGGTCAGATTCACGGCGGTGACTCGTGGGTGAGCGTGGGATCGACGTGCTGGCGACCGGCCCGCTGGTCCTGGTGCAGGACACCGGCCGTCCTGGCTACGCCGCGCTCGGGGTGGGGCACTCGGGTGCGGCCGATCGCTCCGCCCACCGGCTCGCCAATCGCCTGGTCGCCAATCCGGACCGGGCGGCGACCTTGGAGATCCTCCTCGGTGGTCTGGTGATCCAGGCCCGGGAGCCGCTCGTGGTCGCGATCACCGGAGCGCTCTCCGTCCCACGGATCAACGGCGCCCCGGGCGCCTACAGCGCACCGATGGCATTGGCACCCGGGGACATCCTCGATCTCGCGCCGCCGGAGTACGGTCTGCGGACCTGTCTCGCCGTCGCCGGTGGGTGGGTTGCGCCCCGAGTGCTGGGGTCCGCCTCCACCGACACCCTGAGCCGCCTCGGCCCGGGGCCGGTCACGCGAGGGGCCCGCCTCGGTGTCGGGGCGATCTCCCCGGCGCGAGCAGCCGCGGCGGCGGTGGGTGCCCGGCCCCCCGGACCGGGCACCGTCTGCCTCGAAGTCCTTGCTGGCCCGCGGCGCGACTGGCTGGCCGACCCGGACGCGTTGCTGGTGGACTGGACCGTCTCCGGTCAGAGTGACCGGGTCGGTACCCGGCTGGACGGCACCCCGCTCGCGTGGGCCCGCTCACGGGTCGGGGTCGAACTGTCGAGCGAAGGGGTGGTGCGGGGGGCGATCCAGGTGCCCCCGTCCGGGCTCCCGGTCATCTTCGGTCCTGACCATCCGGTGACGGGCGGCTACCCCGTGGTCGGGGTGCTGACCGAAGCCTCCAGCGATGCGCTCGCCCAGGTCAGAGCAGGAACCGCGGTGCGTCTGCGGGCCGTAGATCGCGTGGGCTGATCGGCGGCCGGGAAGGAGTGGCCAGCCGGAAATTGGTTCTCATGACCCCCTGCCGGATACCATCGCCTCAGTCAGCTTGCCTTAGCTACCCCCCAAGGAGGAAGCTGTGCGGACCTCTGTCATCTGGCTTGATCATGCCAGTACGCCTCAGGCCTTTGACCCGGACCCGCTGCGCACCGGTAGCGGATCTGTGTCCACGCTGGCCTGTGCCGGCCTGCAGGCCGCCCCCGATGCTGCCGCCTGGGTGGATGCCCAGCGCGTGTCGTCCGCGATCATTCTCACCCGGCCCGACGGGCTCAGCTCGGCCCGGTACTTCGCTGCCGTTCTGGCGGGTGCCCGACCCGAACTCCGGCTCACCGTGGACGCACCGGGCGCGGGCAGGCTGGCCTCCCTCGCGCTGGGCCAGCGCGCTCTGGCGCTGCGGGTGGGGGCGGCGGAGACGCTGGCGGCTTTCACCGTTACCGCTGCCGCGTCGATCAGCGGGACCTGGCTCCGCTCGTTGGCTCGGCTCAAGACACCTGCGCCCACCCTCGGCCAGTACCTGCGGTCACTCGTCTCCCGGCAGGGTGCTGTGGTCACCATGACACCCGAGCCGGTGGTCCGCCCGCCGGGCTGGATGCCTTCGACCCCGCCGCCACCGTCGGCCCGGCTCCTCGTCGCCACCGCGACCAACGTGCCGCAAGCCCTGACCGAGGCCTTTCCGGAGGTTCCGGTCAGCGTCGTTCCGCCGCAGGGCGATCTCCGGAACGGCAACGCGTCCGGCGTGGAGTTCCTGGTGGAGGAGCCGGGAATGCTCCGGCCCACGCCGACGCACACGGTGTGTCCGATCTGCGGCGATGTCCTGTTCACCTCAGCATGTCCGTTCTGCCATGTGATCGCGCATCCCCAAGGAGTCGCCGCGTGAACCCGCGCCAACGCAAGGGTGTCCTGTCCATGCTGGTCGCTCTCCTGATGCCGTCGGGACGTTCTTGGTGGGCGAGTGCGGCGGTGGTGAGGCGCTCGACATGCTCCAGGCGATGAACGCCGGTCACGAGGGTTCGCTGCCCACCGGGCACGCCAACGGCGTCGACGATGCGCTGAGCCGACTGGAAGCCCTCGTAACCAAGCCGCGATGATGACACTGACCAGGGCCGTGCGCTCAACCGTAGGTTTCGATCCCGTTGCCGGAGTGACGGACTGTCGCAGCCAGGATGTTGTGGCGACTCGTGGTGAGGTTCTTGAGAATATCCTCGCCAGCGTCACCCTGATCGGGTGCGGCAGTGTCTCAGCATTCCGGCCGCCCGGGTACCGGTGATCATCTCGGTGTGAAGCCGCGAAGGCGGGGGTTGGTCAGCACCGCCAGGCCCAGGCAGCCGACGGCCCCGATGACCATAGCCATGCCCCCGGCCGACCGGGACGGATGCGTCGGCAGCACCCACGCGACGCCGTGGTCAAGATAGGCTCCCCCGCAGCTGAGCCGATCACCCGGATGGGGTCGTCCCAGGGTGAGAGCGGGCACCAAGGAGACTTTGCCCCGAACTCTCGATCCCAACGGTTCCGGCGGTGGCTCGTTCATCGCCACGGTGTTCCCCCCGCGACTGATGGTGCAGTCCAGAGCCGAGCGGGACGGTGGCGCCCCGTTGCTCAACGGTGTGGCGAAGATCGTGGCACCGGCGTCGAACACCGGTGTTCCGGTGAGTTCAATATCCGCTCCCCGCGTGATCTGCACCGGTCCCTGGCGCGGACCTAGCCAGCCGAGAAGCCCGATCACCGCAAGCGCGATCGCAGCACCGCCCAAGGCGATGGACAGCACCGTCACGGCGTTGCGGCGAGCTGAGCGACTGGTCCGGGCGGGTCTCCACGTCCGGCCCTGGGGGGTGCTTGTCATGGTGTGTGCCATTGTCCCACGCGCGTCCCAGCACAGAGAACACGCCTGGCCAGATGGGGCTTCTCACCCGACGCCGAGACCGTGCCACGACCTCGTGCGACAGGCAGTTGTACTCGCCTCGTCCAAACAGGTCGACGGCCAGCGGTCGCAGGTGGCCGTCCAGCCGGCGCAGGGAGGTGCGGGTCCATACCAGGAGGGACGCCCAATCGGGGTATGCCGACCGCGTTTCGGGGGACGGAACGGGTCTGCGACTGGGCGTCCGCTGCTTCGCACGCTAGCCAAGGCCGAGCGCTACGCCAAGGCTTCGGGGTGATGGTTCCTACCAAGGACGGAGGGAGGCGCGCCCTGACCTCCTCCGAAAGGACGAGAGACGCTCCTGCGGCGATCGGATCAGTCGCCCACCTGCTGAGCAGCTGCGTCGGTGCCTTCGGGCAGGCGCGCGGCCAGTACGGCAACCTGTTGCCGCAGCGCCCGCAGTTCGGCAAGGATCTCCTCCTGATGGCTCTGGGTGGCCACGCCGCCGCCGTGGCGCTCCGGCTCCGATGACGGGGACTCCTGCGCCGCGTCATGGGTGGCCTGCATGGCGTCGACGATGACGGCGACGAAGAGGTTCAGCATGGTGAATGCCGAGAGCAGAATGAACGGCACGAAGAAGGCCCACGCGTAGGGATAGACCTCCATGACCGGACGGACGATGCCCATGGACCACGATTCGAGTGTCATTACCTGGAACAGCGTGTACAGCGATCGTCCCAGGCTGCCGAACCACGCGGGGAACTGTTCGCTGAACAGGGCGGTGGCCATGGTCGCCCCGATGTAGAAGACCAGGGCGGTGAGTCCGGCGATAGCGCCGAGGCCGGGAACGGACCGCAGCAGGGCCGTCACCACGCGCCGCAACTGCGGCAGCCGGTTGACCGCACGGATCAGCCGGAGGATCCGCAGCGCCCGGAGCACGGCGAACGGTCCGGTGGCGGGAACCAGGGCGGCACCGACGACGATGAAGTCGAACACGTTCCAGCCGTCGGTGAAAAATCGCCAGCGGTAGGCGTACAGCTTGAGCAGGATCTCGAGCACGAACACGACCATGGCCAGGGTGTCCAGCAGCGACAGCAACCCGCCGATGTGGGTGCGCAGCCACCAGGATGTCTCCATTCCCAGCGTGGCGCCGTTGATCACGATCACCCACGTCACGAACCGCTGGACTGCGGATGACTCGACGAACTGGGCGACGCTGCGCCGGGGGCGGGTCAGCGAGTCGGAATCGATCAGGGGCCCCATTGTGCAGACCCCTCAAGGCGCCCCGGTCAGGTCCGTGTTTCGGTGGGCTCGTCCTGCCACTGCCACAGTGTGCCCGGACGGCCCCGGCCACGGATCACCCGTTTCTGGCCCACGCCGAGCCCGTCGACCGACGCGAGCCGCCGGTTGAGGTTGCCACGGTCGGGATGGGCACCGGTGAGGGAACGGGTGATCGCCACGGCCGCCGAGACCGGGAACTCCGGGCCGGTGAGAGCTCGGGTGAACGCGAGATCGTGCCACAGCCGGTCCACCAGCAACGGCCGGCAGAAGCGGACGATCTGATTGTGGTCGAAGGCGAGATCAGGGACGTCCTCCACCGGTGGCCAGGCCACCTCGTCTGCGGCGTTCGAGGTGTCGGGCACGGCCCACATCGCCACCGAGAGGGTGAATCCGCGCGGATCGCGAGCCGGTTCGTCGAAAACGGTGAGCTGCCCGAGCCCGCACACACCGGTTCCAAGCTTGTCACCGACGGCGCGGCGGGCGGCGTCGGCCAGGCGCTCGCCCTCCCACAGGGTCACGCCGGGCAGCGCCAACTGGCCGATATAGGGTTCGGTGGCCCGGGGCATGACGGCGAGCTCCACCCGCCGCAACTCGTCGTTGTAGCGAAGGGTGAGGACATCGACCGAGACATTCGA